>NZ_JBHUFP010000002.1:0-104228 GCF_042681465.1 Pasteurella oralis | reverse complement strand
CGACGCAAGTTGTAATAATCTTTATACCTACAACGGCGCGTCGTTGTGTGCGGCGTATTATAGGCAAAAATTAATCTCATGCAACCTATTTTTTGCTTTTTTTTTCACTTTTTTTATTAAAAGATTATTTTTAAAGCGCAAAGTACAAAATTTATCTACTTATTGTTAGTTTTTTAAGCCATTTAATAATTTTGGTAGCTCAACAATAGAATCTAATACATAACTGGCTAATTTTTCGCCTTCTGATGTGATTGGTTTTCCAGTTCTAACTAAAATATTAATTGCGATATTAGCGCCTTTTCCAGCCAAAATATCCTCTACTTTATCACCAATCATAACTGATCTTGTTGGATCAATATCTAATTCTTTGATTGCTTGCAATAACATACCTGATTTAGGCTTACGACAATTACATTCTTTCTTATATTCTCCTTTACCTTCAATATGATGTGGGCAATAATAAATGCCATCTAAATCCACTCCGCGATCTGCAAGTGACCAATCCATCCATTCTGTGAGTTGCAAAAATTGCTCCTCTGAAAAATAACCGCGTGCAATACCAGATTGGTTAGTCACTAAAATCAAAAGGTAACCCATCTGTTTAAGTTGTTGTAATGCTTCAATACTGCCAGTAATAAATTTAAATTGATCAATTTCATGAACATAGCCATGATCAAGATTTAATGTACCATCCCGATCTAAAAAAATCGCTTTTTTCATTTTCAATCCTTATCTCTTTAGTTATAGATTAAATTATCCCTTTTCTTACAAACCTTAGCAAATAAACTCGCTATTGATTCTATATTAATAACCAATAATGATAAAAAATCTTTGATTATATATTGACATGGAAATCTAGACGTCTAAAATACAAATCCAATGTTATTTATAAAGAATCATAAAATAAAAGGGCTTATATGATTAAGCTAGAAAATATCAGTAAAATTTTTGATGTTTCAGGTAAAAAACTGACCGCACTTGATAATGTATCTCTGCATGTGCCAAAAGGACAAATTTGTGGTGTTATCGGCGCTTCTGGTGCAGGAAAAAGTACATTAATACGTTGCGTTAACTTACTTGAAGCGCCATCAACTGGCTCAGTTATTGTTGATGGAAAAGACTTAACTCAGTTAAGAAATACAGAATTAGTTCATGAACGACGTAATATCGGCATGATTTTCCAACATTTTAATTTGCTTACATCACGTACTGTCTTTGGTAATGTAGCATTGCCATTAGAATTAGAACATACGCCAAAAGAAAAAATTAATAATAAAGTCAATGAATTATTGGCATTGGTGGGTTTAGCAGATAAAAAAGATGCTTATCCTGCCAATTTATCTGGTGGTCAAAAACAGCGTGTAGCAATTGCACGTGCGCTTGCAAGTGAGCCTAAAGTACTTTTATGTGACGAAGCAACCAGTGCTTTAGATCCAGCAACAACACAATCTATTTTGGCTTTATTAAAAGAAATCAACCGCACTTTAGGTATCACGATCCTATTAATTACTCACGAGATGGAAGTAGTCAAACGGATTTGCGATAAAGTAGCTGTAATTGATAAAGGACATTTAATTGAGCAAGGTTCTGTGAGTGAAATCTTTTCTAACCCACAAACTCAATTGGCAAAAGAATTTATTCGCTCAACTTTTCATATTAATTTACCAGAGGAATATATGGAAAAATTATCAGATACACCAAAACATGCGAACTCTTGGCCAATTGTACAATTTGAGTTCACTGGACGTACCGTGGATGCCCCAGTACTCTCACAAGCCTCAAAAATGTTTGGCGTTGATTTAAGTATTTTAACCTCACAAATTGACTATGCAGGTGGTGTAAAATTCGGCTTTGTTATTGCAGAAATGGAAGGTGATGATGACGCAATTACAAAAACAAAAACATATTTAATGGAACATAATGTAAAAGTTGAGGTACTAGGCTATGTTTGATCAATTATGGGCAGATTTTACCCAAGAAATGTCACCAAGAATTTGGGAGCTCGTTGGTCTTTCAACATTGGAAACACTTTATATGGGTTTTACTGCAACAGTATTTGCTATCGTTGTAGGTTTACCAATAGGCTTCCTTGCTTTTCTGACAGGTAAAGGTGAAATTTTAGAACATCGTCGCGCGCATCAAGTATTAAACGTGATTATTAATATTGGTCGCTCGGTACCTTTTATTATTTTACTGATTATTTTATTGCCTTTTACCCGTTTAGTTGTCGGCACAACATTAGGTACGACAGCTGCTATCGTTCCATTAAGTGTGTCAGCAATTCCATTTTTTGCAAGGCTTACATCAAATGCCTTACTTGAAATTCCAAGTGGACTGACAGAGGCAGCAAAATCAATGGGAGCTACAAATTGGCAAATTGTAACCAAATACTATTTACCAGAGTCAATTCCAATTTTAATTAACGGCATCACGCTTACTTTAGTAGCATTAATTGGCTATTCAGCAATGGCTGGCGCTGTTGGCGGCGGCGGTTTAGGTAATCTTGCAATTACTTATGGCGAACACCGTAATATGATCTATGTAAAATGGATCGCAACAATAATTATCGTTTTGATCGTCATGTTAAGCCAAAAACTAGGGGATTATTTGGCAGAACGTTTTGATCATCGCTAATTAAAACATAACTAACACAACATCTTTTTTCAGAGGATTACTTATGAAATTAACTAAACTTTTAGGTCTTGCGACCATTTTCTCGGCAATCGCATTAGCAGGTTGTAAAGATGATAAACCCGCAGCAACAGCGGCAAAACAAGAACCTGCTGCGCGTAAATTAACAATTGGTGTCATGTCTGGCGCAGAAGCACAAGTCACTGAAGTTGCTGCACGTATTGCAAAAGAAAAATACAATATTGATGTGAAACTGATTGAATTTACTGAGTATACTCAGCCAAATGAAGCGCTTTCAAAAGGTGATTTAGATGCTAATGCGTTCCAACACAAACCTTATATGGATAAAGAGGTAGAGCAACGTGGTTATAAATTGGCTATCGTTGGTAATACTTTCGTCTTCCCAATTGCAGCTTATTCTAAAAAAATCAAAAATGTATCTGAATTACAAGATGGTGCTATTGTTGCGGTACCAAACAATCCAAGTAACTTAGGTCGTGCATTATTGCTTTTAGAAAAACAAGGTGTCATTAAATTAAAAGATTCAAGCAATTTATTCTCAACTTCAATTGATGTTGTTGAAAATCCAAAAAATATTCAAATCAAAGAAGTGGAAACTTCATTACTTCCACGTGCATTAGATGATGTTGACTTCGCAATCATCAACAATACTTATGCAGGTCAGCATGGTTTAACCCGTGAAAAAGATGGTATCTTTGTTGAAGATAAAGATTCACCTTATGTAAACTTGGTGGTGACTCGTGAAGACAATAAAGAAAATGATGTCATTAAAGATTTTGTTAAAGCTTTCCAAAGTGAAGAAGTTTATCAAGAAGCAGTTAAACATTTTAATGATGGTGTTGTAAAAGGTTGGTAATATTTTTTACTTTGCTTTAAATAAAATGATCCCCAGCATAGACTGGGGATCATTTTATTTGCTATTTACTAATATTTGATAGACTAACATTAAACTAGTACATAAATGCTTAATTTATACTTAAATCCCATTGTGCCAGTAATACGCCCGTTGCAACAGCAATGTTCAATTCTGCATTGAGAGGGTTATTTAAAGACAAAACAACTTTTTCATCTTCTTTTTCTGCTAATATAGCTCTCCCCGCTTCACTCACGACAAAAACTACTTTATGAGCAAACTTAATTTTACTAAGTGCTTTAGCTTGTTTACTGGCTGAAAGATGTATAACTTGATAGCCTGCTTGACGAAGTTGTTTTAGCGCATTATCTGCATAATCCGTTTCTAACACGCGAATGTATTCCATACCACCTTCAGCAACACGTACTGCAGCTGATGTATTCAGATTATCTACAAATTGCCGCTCTACAATCATTCCTTTCACACCGAATACCGCGCAAGTGCGAACAATGCCACCAATATTATGCGCATTTTGTACACCATCCAACATCACTAAACAGTCTTGCTTACGAGGGATATCTAAGTAACCTGATAAAGTAAATGGTCTGGCTTTTTTCACTAACATACAGATACCACCATGGTGCTCCGTACCACTCACTAAAGTTAATTCGGCATTATCCACGACATGATAGACCTTTTTACTTGTCGCTAAATAACTGAATAACTCACCGCTCTTTTTTGCCATTTCTACAGTTGCCCAAACTCGTACAATACTGTCTGGTCGCTGTGCAAATAATGCAGCACAAGCATTTTCGCCGTATACTTTCATTTCTTCTGCACGATTTTTCTTAATTTTTTCAGGGGCACGTGGTGAAAGAGGACCTGTTTTTTTCTCAGCGACTTTATCACTTATCCCCGTACTTTTTATAACAACTTTCACTTTACCTTCTGCACCACTTGCTGCTCGCAACGTGGTTTGTGCAATATGCTGTTCTACTCTTGGAATACTACGAGAGCCTTTACTTCTTGTCTGCGATTTATTCGTCGAATGAAAACTATCACGGGATTTATTTGCAGCACGTTCTTGGGATTTATGTTTGAAGTGCGGTGTGTTTTTTTCAAATTTTTCACCGACTACGCGCTCATTAAATTGCTTATTTTGCGCTTGTTGAAAAACAGGTACTTTTGTTTTATTACTCATTTTGATGTGCCAGTTTGATTGTTAGAAGACGCAAACTCAGGCAAAAAAAGCCCTACTTCGCGATAAAGTGTGAGCATTATAACGAAAAAACCGTATTTTGCTACCAAGTTCCATATTAAATATTGTAAACTAACGAGCTAATCAAACTTAAAGAGAATGATTTTTATGTTGATAAACAAAACCAAACGAGCAAAACAAAATATCAATCGTTTATTCTGTTTACCGTTGCAAGCTGAACAAGTGGAATTTCTCTATAACCCAGCAGAATTTAAAAGCCAAATTATTCAGCTCATTAAACAAGCAAAATCACGTATTTATGTCACAGCGCTTTATTGGCAGCACGATGAAGCAGGGCAAGAAATTTTAGATGAAATCTATCGCGCTAAACAAGATAATCCCTCCCTCGATGTCAAGATATTAATTGATTGGCACCGAGCACAGCGCAATTTACTCGGTGCAGAAAAAAGTGCAACTAATGCAGATTGGTATTGTGATGAACGTATAAAATACCAATTACCCCATGATCCAAATATGTTTTTTGGTGTCCCAATTAACACGCGCGAAGTTTTTGGTGTGTTACATATTAAAGGCTTTGTATTTGATAACACTGTGCTCTATAGCGGTGCAAGTATTAATAATGTCTATCTACATCAATTAAATAAATATCGTTATGATCGCTATCACAAAATCATTCATGCAGAATTAGCGGATGCGATGGTCTGTTTTATACAGCAATACTTATTAAATCCAATGGCAGTTTATCCTCTGGATATCATCAATCGCCCAACAACAAAAGAAATTCGTCCAGCGATTAAAGAATTTCGTAAAACATTAGCTTTTGAAGCACAGTATGTGTTGAAAGGGGCAAATCTATTAGAAGAAAATGAAGAGCAGCTCAGTATTTCTGTCTTGTTTGGTTTAAGCAAATATAACAATCGTTTGAACCAAACTATCGAAGATCTATTTCAAGTTGTTGAACAGGAATTAGTGATCTGTACACCTTACTTTAACTTTCCACGTACATTGCAACAAAAAATTCGTCGTTTACTTAATAAAGGCAAAAAAGTGGAAATTATTGTTGGTGACAAAACAGCAAATGATTTCTATATTCCTCCTTCTGAACCGTTCAAAATGGCAGGTGCATTGCCTTATTTATACGAAAGTAATTTACGTCGCTTTAGTAAAAAGTTTGAATATGAAATTAATCAAAGATTATTAACGATTCGAACTTGGAAAGATGGTGATAATTCTTATCACTTAAAAGGCGTTTGGGTAGATCAACACTACATTCTATTGACAGGCAATAACTTAAATCCGAGGGCATGGCGTTTAGATGCAGAGAATGGATTGTTTATCCATGATCCAAAGCAACAACTACGCGATCAAGTCGAGCGAGAATTAACCTGTATTCGTCAGCATACGACGATACTAAAACATTATTCTGAATTAGATGAAATGAAACAGTATCCAGCACCGGTACAAAAGCTGTTGAAAAAATTTGCTCGTGTCAAAGCTGATAAATTAATTAAAATGATTCTATAAATATAATGGAGGCAATAAGCCTCCATTTTTACAATATTCTACTTTTATTTATTAATAAAACTTAGCTAAAACAGACCGCACTTTAGCGGTCTTTCACCTATTTTGTATCATCAATAATCAAATAAGCTTTCGCAACAGGTCCATGTACGCCAACGACTTTGATAAGCTCAATATCTGCGGTGGAACTTGGACCTGCAATCAAATTGACACATGATGGCATACGCTCACCTCGTTTTGCTTTTTGATGCAAAATTTCTGATAGTTGTGCAACACGGGGCAAAATAGTACTTTTGTTCAACACAACAATAGATACTTTCGGTAATAGACTGACTGAACGACCTGATTGCGCATTAGAAAACAGTACAATACCACCAGATTCTGTTAAGCCATATTCAGCGAATACAATACCGATATTAGCGCTGTTGGCGAAAGTGCGATTCATTTCGGCTGAGTTTTCCGCCCAAATATGCGTTTCATATTGCGCTTGTATCGCAGGTGTAATCCCCGCTTCAACTAAACGTGCATCGTCGTTTAAAATAACAGGACCGCCACCATATTGTTCACATAATGCTAATAAATCAGTACTCGCCTGTTCAGGGGTTGTAATTTTGCAGTTGACTAACATCGTCTGCGAAGCAAATTCAACAAACGCAGTACAGCGCTCATCAATACTTAATTCTGTTAAACGTGTTGTCGGATAGTTATTCAGTTGTGGATAACGCCCTGTGATAGTAGGACGAAATTCTCGTCCAAGTTGTTGCGCAAGGTTATCTAAAAACTGTTGTCTATTTTGTTGATCTAACATAGAAATTCCTCACTAATTAACGATTTTTGAACCAAGAACGGAAGCTTTCACCTTCAGCTTCTGGTAAGTCACGAGCTTTAGTCCATTCTGCAACCGCACCGACTTGAATCGGCATTTTACCATCACGAATTGCTAATTTTGCGACTTTCGCACCAACATTGACGCCAATTTTCCATAAGCTTGGATGACTATTAGCCACTGTAAATGCCTTCACTGATAAACGTTCTACTACAGGATTCATGCCTGACTCAGCAATATTACGACGGTGTTTTAATAATAAATTTGCTAATGGAATTTTGACAGGGCAAACTTGATTACATGCGGTACACAATGAACAGGCAGACGGTAGATCTTTAAATTCCTCATAGCCACCTAGAATGGGTGAAATCACTGATCCAATTGGACCTGGATAAATAGAACCATAACCATGCCCGCCAATTTGGCGATAAGCTGGGCAAGTATTCAAACAAGCACCACAGCGGATACAACGTAATACTTCGCGGAATTCTGAACCAAGCATTTTCGAGCGTCCATTATCGACAATGACTAAATGGAATTCTTCTGGACCATCCGTTTCACCAGCCAAACGAGGACCTGTTAACCAAGTGTTATAACCTGTTAAACGTGCACCTACCGCACTGCGTGCTAATAAAGTGATTAAAACATCAACTTCTTTAAAAGTGGGCGCTAAACGTTCCATCCCCATTACTGCAATATGCGTTTTCGGTAATGATGTTGCTAGACGTAAGTTACCTTCGTTAGTCACTAAACATACACTACCTGTTTCTGCGACTGCGAAATTACAACCGCTCACGCCAATATCTGCTTCTAAGAAATCCTTACGGATAGTTTCACGAATAAATAACGTCATTTCTTCCGGCATTTCGGAACCCGTATAGCCTAACTTTTCTGCTAACACTTTACGAATTTGATGACGATCTTTA
This sequence comes from Pasteurella oralis, assembly GCF_042681465.1. Lineage (NCBI taxonomy): Bacteria > Pseudomonadati > Pseudomonadota > Gammaproteobacteria > Pasteurellales > Pasteurellaceae > Pasteurella > Pasteurella oralis. The sequence continues at coordinate 96,231 of NZ_JBHUFP010000002.1, read as the reverse complement.
TGAATAGCAGGTACCACAATATGTGATGGCTTATCTTCTGCGACTTGAAGAATATATTCGCCCAGATCGGTTTCAATAACTTTAATTCCTTCTGCCTCAAGAACATGGTTCATACCGATTTCCTCGGTGACCATTGACTTTGACTTCACAATTTTCTTTGCATTTTTGGCTTTAGCCACTTGTTTAATATAGTTGGTTGCTTCTTCAGCAGTCGCAGCAAAATAAACATGACCACCATTCTGAGTCACTTTTTCCGAAAGTTGGTAAAGATAAGCATCTAAATTTTCGATAACATGATTACGAATTTCTTTAGCCAAATCACGCCATTCTTCCCAATGCCCCAGCTCTTCCACCATTTTTTGGCGATTAGCACCAATACGTTCTTGCGCCATGACAACAGCTTTACGCATGATCTCATTGTGAATTTCTTCGTTAATGCGCGGCTTAAATTGAAGGTGGCTTGTTTTAATTGACATCATTTTCCTCCTTAGCGACTCATTAATACTTCAGCGATATGCATGACTTTCACATTATGCCCTTCTCGCTTCATGCGTCCGCCAATATTCAGTAAGCAGCTCACATCCGCACTAATCAAATATAAAGGTTTCACAACCATGATATGTTGTACTTTCTCTTTCACCATTTCACCTGAAATTTCGGCCATTTTCACAGAGAAAGTACCGCCGAAACCACAACAGGTTTCTTGGTTGTGAATAGGTAATAAGGTTAATCCTTCCACATTTTGTAGTAGTTTTAATGGTTCTTCTTTAACACCCAATTTACGGAATAAACTACAAGAAGGATGATAAACCGCATTGCCCTCTAATTTTGCACCTACATTGACGATACCTAATTTATTCACAATAAAGTCAGTTAAATCATAAAAACGATCAGCGACTTTTTTCGCACGCGCTGCCCACTCTGGTTCATCTTTTAAATACTCTGGGTAAGTCGTGATCGCATACACACAAGAACCAGCGGGCGCCACAATAGGGTAATCATTTACCTCAAAGGTTTCGATTAATTTTTTCATTGCTGGAATAGCTTGGGTTACATAACCACTGTTAATTGCAGGCTGTCCACAGCAACTTTGTTGCTCAAGGAAAGTAATTTGACAGCCGAGCTGTTCAAGGAGAAGCACTGTTTGCTTTGCCACATTGGATTTCAATGCATCAGCAATACAGGTTACATAAAAATTGACATTCATTTTTGATTACTCCAAAAAATAGCACATAGCTAACTTCACAAAAGTTAGCTATGTATGAAGATATAACAAAAGACAGGCTAATAAATAACAACAGCAACTAATGCCGCAATTACGCCATATAAGAACATTGGTATAACCGTGCGTTTTAAAATCGCGCCTTCTTGGTTGCTCACATTCAATACGGTACATACTGCAATAATGTTATTTAAACACACCATATTCCCCATTGCGCCCCCCACAGATTGTAGCGCGAGGATAAGCGGAACTGACATACCTGTTGTTTCTGCGATAGATAATTGAATTCCACCAAAGGTTAAGTTTGAAACCGTATTTGAACCTGAGAAAAACGCACCAATTGCACCTAAATAAGAAGAGAAGTAAACCCACTTATCGCCAGTCACATCAGCAAAGGTTTTACCGATAGTAATTACCATCGAATCATAGTTATCATTACCCACTAGCATCAATTTTACCATAACTAATGCCCCTAATAAGGCAAAGAATGGTTTTTTAGTTTGATGATAAGTCGTTGATACAATGTTCTTAGTTTTCTCGCCATTCAATTTGAACACCAAAATAGAGATAATCACAGTCACAATAAATGGAATGAGAGATGGTACGTAAAGTGTCTTATAGCTCTCATTAATGCCTTGCCCTAAAATATTATTTAAGGACAGAATAAGTGCCTGACTAACTTTAAATTCGCCTAATCCACCAAGCGAAACAGAGAACCATGTTGTTGCATCATTGAGTAATTGTTTGATACCTAATTGATGAATACGCGTCACAATCAAGATCACAATTAACATCATGGTTGGGAAAAGTGCTTTGAAGACTTGATTAAATGCTACTTTTTCTAGTTGTAGATCGGTATTCTCTTCTTTACTAATACCAATGCCTTTATTAGCAACTAAAATTGAAATTAATAAACCAATAGCGCCGCCAACAAGTGATGGGAACTCGTAGTTTACTTGAGCTAATAAGAAATACGGTACCGTACAAGCAAGGATACTAATGTAAATAAAGACTAAGTTTTGTTTAATTTGCTGCCAACTAACAAGAAAACGTAACGCTAATAATGGAATAACAAAAGCAGCAATGAAGTGAATAAATGCTGTTTTTTGCCCTAATTCAAGAACAACATCATCGCTTAACCCCAATGTGCCAAAACCAAACCATGTTGGTGTTCCTACTGCCCCGAAAGATACCGGTACAGAGTTCATAACTAATGCAAGCATAGCCACTTGTAATGGTTTAAAACCTAAACCAACTAAAATAGGTGCAGCAATTGCAGCAGGGGTACCAAAACCACTTGCCCCTTCAATCATAAAAGCAAACGCCCAGCCGATGATCATAATCTGAGCAACAGGATTGGGATTAATATTTGCTAACCACTTACGCAACACGTCGGTACTGCCAGAAACTTCCATCATACGATTAAATAGAATCGCACCAAAAATGATCGTAATTGGAGTCTGGGTAGCAATTAAGCCAGCAATCACATTGGCATTTAAACGAGTTAAATCTGTACCAAAGTAAAATGCTTGTAAAAGATAAGTTAACAACGCAATTAGCGGAAGTGCAATATAAGAAGGTAAGCTATTGCGTTTTACCATTAAATAAATCAATAACGCAATTGGAAGAATACTTAAAAAGAAAATCATAAAAAATCCTATAAATAAGCTAGATTTCAACACCAAATTAAAATATTAAAAACCAATATAATCACTTATGAGTAGATATTTAAATGCAAAATTAAATTGTACAAATAATATACTTTCACTCACTAATGTTAATGACATGTTATATTAAAGTAATTAAAAAAAAATGCTTTAAAAAAGATCGTATTTTGTGTGATTTAATTCACATATCTAATAAATCGCTCCTACTTTTGATTAATTAGTAAACGATATTAACTACAATAATTTTTATTTTTTGCGACTAAATTAATTTAATTTATTTAAAATAATCAAAAAAGGCTATGTATTATTTACATAGCCTTTTTTAATTTTGTTTAAATTTAAAACAAATTATTTTAATCTAAAAAAATAAATAAGTTTAAAATTTAATCTATTTATAATTTCTCAACTAATTCTACTGCCGCACCAATATAAGTTGCTGGTGTCATCTGTTGTAAACGACATTTTTCCTCTACTGGAATTGCAAGGGTCTCAATAAACTCACGCATCGCTACTGCATCAACACGTTTACCACGTGTCAGTTCTTTCAATTTCTCATAAGGTTTCTCAATACCATAACGACGCATTACCGTCTGAATTGGTTCTGCAAGTACTTCCCAATTTTGATCTAACTCATCACGTAAATGCTGTTCATTGACTTCCAATTTACTTATCCCTTTACGCGTTGCCGCATAAGCAATTAAACAATAGCCTAGCCCTACGCCTAGATTACGTAACACCGTCGAATCAGTTAAGTCACGTTGCCAACGTGAAATCGGTAATTTTGCCCCTAAATGTGCCATTACAGCGTTAGCTAAACCTAAGTTACCTTCAGAGTTTTCAAAATCAATTGGATTCACTTTATGTGGCATTGTTGATGAGCCAATTTCACCAGCAATTGTGCGTTGTTTAAAATGATTTAAGGCAATATAACCCCATAAATCACGATCAAAATCGATAATGATAGTATTAAAACGCGCAACGTTATCAAAAAACTCAGCAATATAATCATGTGGTTCAATTTGCGTCGTATAAGGATTCCAAGTTAAGCCTAATGAAGTTACAAATTCTTCACTGAATTTATGCCAGTCGATTTCAGGATACGCGGATAGATGTGCATTATAGTTACCTACTGCACCATTAATTTTACCGAGTATCTCAATTTGTTGTAATTGCTTGAATTGGCGTTTTAAACGATACACGACATTCGCCATTTCTTTACCCATCGTCGAAGGTGACGCTGGTTGACCATGTGTGCGTGAAAGTAATGGAATAGCTTTATATTCATTCGCGAGTGCACTAATGTCATCAATTAATTTTTGCCATTCAGGTAAAATGACTTCTTCACGTGCTGTTTTTAACATTAATGCATGAGAAAGGTTATTAATATCTTCGGATGTACAAGCAAAATGAATAAACTCACTGACTTTTGCTAATTCAGTTAACGCTTCACTTTTTTCTTTTAAAAAATACTCAACCGCTTTCACATCATGGTTAGTAGTACGTTCAATTTCTTTGATACGTTCGGCATCTTGCAAGCTGAAATTATCAACAATTTGGTTAAGGTAATCGTTTGCCTCTTTGGATAATGAAGAAACTTCTTGAATTTGTGTAGTCGCTGCTAATTTCTGTAGCCAACGCACTTCAACAGTGACACGAAATTTTAATAAACCAAATTCACTAAAAATATGGCGTAATGAACTTGCTTTATCTTGGTAACGTCCGTCAATCGGGGAAAGTGCAGTTAATGCGTTAAGTTGCATAGAGGTTTGCTCCATAAAATAAGGTGATTAAAGTGAAGAATAAATTTGTTTTGCCATAGCAAGAATTTTACGACGTGAGAACAAAATCTGCCATTTTGTTCCACCAACTTGCTTCCATAAGACAGCAGAACGAATACCCGCTAATAAACAAGCACGAATTCGATTATGCATAGCAGGTTGTTGCAAATAAAGAGTTGAACCTGTGACTTGAATTTTACGTCCCAATGGGCTGATGACATCAACATAAATACTCGCTAATGTCGATAACATTTGTTCATCCTGCAAATCATAATGTGTCAGTTGTGTAGGTAAATATTGAATACGACGAGCAAGCTCTGCTTTTACGTTTGGTTTTTTATTGAGTTTACCCTCTAGTGCAAGCAGACTAATCCAATATCGGCTCAGATCAGATCCGTTGCCATTCATTTGCTCTAGTAAGGTTTCTAGCCCTAATTTCAGGTTTTGCTCGTTACCACCAAATACAGCCAATGTATCTTCTGGATTCATTTGCAATAAAGTATTTAAGCTAGTTTCTAGCGCGGCTTGATCAGCTTGCCCTTGTTGCGCAAATTGCTGCACCAATTTTGCTGCTTGGCATACGCCTGCAAGCGCTAAAGTAATATCATAATAATTTGCCATATCGTCAGATAAATGAGGATGAAAAAATCGGCGGACAATATAGCACTTTTTCAGGCTTTTTTAAAGTTGTCGATTTTATCTGAAAATTTGATCTTGATCGCAAATTTTAAAACCCAAATTGCAAAACTAAAACGTTTTAGTTATTATCTAATACCATCTAGTTCAGTGAAAGAGGGATTGGCATATGAGTAAAATTTGGGTGTTAGGCGATGCAGTAGTTGATTTAATTCCAGATGGTCCACATCATTATTTACGCTGCCCAGGTGGCGCGCCAGCTAACGTCGCTGTAGGTATTGCGCGTTTAGGTGGTAATACTGGGTTTATCGGTTGTGTGGGTGATGATCCGCTTGGTCGCTTTATGCAAGCAACTTTGCAACAAGAAAAAGTTTGTACACAACAAATGCGATTAGATCCTCAGCAACGGACTTCTACCGTTATTGTGTCTTTAGAGCAAGGTGAACGCAGTTTTACTTTCATGGTCAATCCAAGTGCGGATCAATTTTTAGAAATATCTGATTTACCTGAATTTCAAAAAAATGATTGGTTACATTGTTGCTCTATCGCACTAATCAATAATCCTTCTCGCCATACTACATTGACCGCAATTAAACAAATCAAAACGAAAGGTGGTTTTTTCTCTTTCGATCCTAATTTACGTGAATCGCTCTGGTCAAGTCATGATGAAATGAAAAATATCGTCAATCAAGTCATTGCTCAAGCAGATGTACTTAAATTTTCAGAAGAAGAACTCATTTTGTTAACTGACAGCCAAAATCTCGAGCAAGCAACACAAAAGCTCACAAACCAATACCCTGAAAAATTAATCATAATTACTTTAGGTAAAGCAGGCGCAAGATATTACCTCAATGGCGAAAGCCAAATTGTGGCAGGTAAACCATTGCAACCAGTAGATACAACAGGGGCTGGCGATGCGTTTGTAAGCGGGCTATTAGCTGGATTATCTCAAGTTGAAATTTGGCAAAAACCGACCGCACTTATCCCAATTATTCAACAAGCTAATGCTTGTGGTGCCTTAGCCACAACAGCAAAAGGAGCCATGTCAGCCTTACCTAATCGTGCTGAACTTGATCGTTTTCTTGCACAATAAAACGCAATTAATTTTCAGCCGACTTTGGAGTTCATGATGCATATTTTCAACCATGGCAAATACAAAAGCTTACACGCACAATCTGTTGGCGAATTAGCGCAAATTCGCCAACAAGTCTTGTCTGATAACGAATTTCGTCCAACTTATCATCTTGCGCCTGATACGGGTTTATTAAATGATCCAAACGGTTTAATTTTTGATGGTGAAAATTACCATATTTTTTATCAATGGTTCCCTTATGCGGCCCTGCATGGTATGAAACATTGGCAACATGTGATCACAGCAGATTTTCAACATTTTCGTTATGCTGAACCGCTTATTCCTGACCAATTATTTGAATCTCATGGTTGTTATTCGGGAGGAGCGATCTTGTGGCAAGATCAGATTATCGCCTTTTATACGGGTAATACGCGTAATGAACAACAACAACGAATTCCACACCAAAATATAGCTATTTTTAGTAAAAGCGGCAAACTATTAGAGAAACGTTGCTTGCTCAATCAAGCACCTGTTGGTTATAGCGAACATGTACGTGATCCAAAACCATTCATTAGCACAGAAGGTAAAATCCGTTTTATTCTTGGTGCACAGCGCCAAAATGGCACAGGGACTGCCCTGCTGTATGAAATGCCTGATCTTGATAGTACACCTCAATTATTAGGAGAATTAACCCTCACACAGTTTAATAACCAAGGTGTTTTTATGTGGGAATGTCCTGATTTATTTCAATTAGCAGATAAATCTGTTTTTATTTGGTCACCACAAGGTAAACCACGCGAAGAACACTATTTTCAAAATAACTATCATGCCACTTATGCACTTGGTGTATTACAAGATAAAACCTTTCACACTGAACATATTGACGAATTGGATTATGGATTTGATTTTTATGCCCCTCAAAGTGTTTATCAGGGTAAAGGCATCTTTTATGGCTGGGTTGGATTACCCGACTTAACTTATCCAACAGATCGATATCAATGGCATTCAATGTTGAGTTTACCGCGCCAACTCACTTTACAACAGGGTAAACTCTATCAAAAACCCATTGCCCAACTGTACGCACAATTACATCCAATACAACAGTTTAGTATCCAAGAAGCACAAATTATAGATAGGCTAGACACTGCTTACCTCACTTTTACTCCACAAAATCAAAATTTCACGATGACATTTTTCAGTAATAGCGCACAACATCAACTTGTCATCAGCTACCACAATGGACTATTTAGCCTAGATAGAACACAGACAAAACAGACCGCACTTATGCAAGAGTTTGGCACACTACGCCACTGTGAAATCACTGAGTTATACAAAGTCGAGATCTTTTTTGATCGTTCCGTAGTAGAAATTTTTCTCAATGATGGGGAAAAAGCTATGACATCACGTTTCTTTATTGAACAACGCAAAAATCAAATTAGCAGCTCTCGCCCAATCATGGTTTCTGTGGCACAATTACCTGCAATTTCGATTAAATAATGGACTATATAACAGCGAAGCCATGAAAAATACCAGTAAAAAACGCGTTACGCTCAATGACATTGCCACACTCAGTGGTTTATCAACTACCACAGTGAGCATGATTTTGAATGGTCGTGGTGAAGAATTTAAGATTAAAGCTGAAACTTGTCAGCGTGTAAAAGCTATTGCACAAGCGGAAGGTTATCGTGTCAATATTTACGCAAAATCCTTGAAAACTCAACGCTCGAATGTGATCGGTCTAGTGATTCCTGATTTAACGAACTATGGTTTTGCTTATACGGCAAAAATGTTAGAAAAACAATGTCATGAAAATGGGTTACAACTTGTCATCGCTTGTTCTGACGACAATCCACAACAAGAAAAACTCGCAACTGAGCGTTTATTGGATCGTCAGATTGATTTTTTAATCACAGCTCCAACACATCAAGATCCCTATTATTATCAACAAATTGCTCAACAAACGCCCATTTTACAATTAGATCGCTATGTGCCTAATTTAGATCTACGTTACATTATTAGTAATGATAGTGACAAAATTGCTGAACTTGTTCAGTATCTTGCCCAAAAATATCAACCGAAAGAATTTGTCTATTTTGGTGGTCAATTTGCGCTCTCACCTAGTGAATCACGTTTACAAGGCTTTTTAACTGGACTCGCGCAAGCTCATATACCACCGCAAAACGATTGGATTTTACACCGCACTTATCAACCTGAGTCAGGTTATCAAATGTTAGCTGAAGTAAAACAGCGCTTAGGACGCTTACCTGAAGCAATTTTTACAGCTTCCTATACGCTACTAGAAGGAGTTTTACGTTATCTCACTGAACATCAACAAATGGATCATTTGCTCAACCGTCAATTACATTTAGCGACATTTGATAATCATGATTTATTAAATGCCCTACCATTTCATATTCATTCTATTAAACAAAATCATCAAGTTATTGCGCAACAGGCTTTTGCAACAGTACAACAAATTTTGCACGGCGAGCAAACTAGCAATATAAAAATTGACTGTGAAATTATTTATCGCAATTGATTTGACACTTCTTCCCTACTTACTCCCTTTTTCCTGAAAGGATTGCACCTTTCTTCTGTACGCTTTAATGATCTTTCCTTTCAAGTGCAGTCTGTTTTACGAAAATGTCTACTTTGCTAAAGTGCTTTTTCAATAAAAACGTGATCTACGCCGCAAAACTAAAACGTTTTAGTAAATTTATATTTCAAAACTAAAACGTTTTAGTTAAAATACATTTAATGTTTAAATATCTATTGATTAAGGTGACTCAACATGAACTTTCCACTTATTGCTCAACAAGTCATTGAAAAATTGGGCGGCAAAGAAAATATCTCAGCTGCCGCACATTGCGCAACGCGTTTACGCCTTGTCGTCGTCGATGAAAGCCAAATTGACAAAGAAGGGATCGAAAATATCGAAGGTGTAAAAGGTCAATTTGCTGTAGCGGGGCAATATCAAATTATATTTGGCTCAGGCACAGTTAATAAAGTCTATGCCGAATTAAGCCAACAATTAGGTATTGGAGATATGACCAGTGCTGATGTGGCAGCTGTTGGCAATGAAAAACAGGGCTTATTCCAACGTTTAGTGAAAGGCTTGGCAGATATTTTCGTACCTATTATTCCTGCTATCGTAGCAGGCGGTTTATTAATGGGTATCCACAGTATGCTAACGGCCAAGGGCTTCTTTGTGGATGAAAAAAACGTCGTCGATCTCTACCCAGCTATCGCCCACTTAGTAGACTTTATTAATACAGTTGCTAACGCGCCTTTCGTTTTCTTACCTGTGTTATTAGGTTTCTCTGCAACTCGTAAATTTGGTGGAAACCCTTATCTAGGGGCGGCACTAGGTATGTTACTTGTTCACCCAGCATTGGCAGATGGTTGGAACTATGCCTTAACCTTAGCCAATGGTAACATTCAATACTGGCAAATTTTTGGTCTAGAAATCGAACGTGTCGGTTATCAAGGCACCGTCATTCCTGTGTTAATTGCCTCTTGGGTATTAGCCACACTTGAGAAAAATTTACGCACAATTGTGCCTTCATTCTTAGATAATTTAATCACACCACTCTTTGCATTATTTATTACTGGGTTATTAGCATTCACCATTATCGGTCCATTTGGACGTGAAGCAGGTTCTTTAATTAGTACAGGTTTAACTTGGTTATATGACACACTTGGCTTTATCGGTGGTGCCATTTTCGGGACACTGTATGCGCCAATCGTAATTACAGGGATGCACCAAACCTTTATCGCCGTAGAAACTCAACTCCTGGCAGAAGTGGCACGTACAGGCGGTACTTTCATCTTCCCTATTGCCGCAATGTCAAACATTGCACAAGGCACGGCTTGTTTAGGTGCAGCCTTTGTCATGAAAGATCCAAAAGTACGTGGTATTGCCGTACCTTCGGGTATCAGTGCACTATTAGGAATTACAGAACCTGCGATGTTTGGTGTCAACTTACGTTATCGTTATCCATTTATCGCTGCAATGACAGGCGCAGGTATTTCGAGTGCTTTTATTGCGTTCTTTAATGTCAAAGCCATTGCCTTAGGTGCCGCAGGCTTACCAGGTATTCCATCAATTAAACCAGATAGTCTTGCGATGTATATTGTCGGCATGGCAATTTCTGCCACTATTGCTTTTTCTGTTACCGTGATTCTCGCTAAACGAGAGCAAATGAAGGCATAATCAAACAATCTCTACACTGAATGCCGTGAAGTTATCACGGCATTTTTCTTTTTTAACGCGTATAATAATGTTTCTATTTCTACGACGAAGGATCCTGAGTATGATGCATTTATACAGAATATTGCTGATTTGTGCCGCATTTTTCCCAACCATACTATTAGCTAAAATCAAGGTAGAGCAGCCTATTATTTTTCCAGCACAACCAGGGCAACCTACTGCCATTTTTATGCGGTTGCACAATAATAGCAATCAAGAAGTAAGCCTCGCTATTGCACAAAGTGCAGACAAAGCTCGCTTGGAATTACATGGTACACAGAATGGGAAAATGCTCGAAGTCACTGGTATTCAAATTCCAGCCCAAAGCACTACAGAGCTGAAACGAGGTGGTTTACATATTATGGTATTTAATCTTGAGAAACCGCTTGTAGTCGGCGATGACTATCCAATTAGCTTATTTTTTGATAATGGCGAAATAATTGATATCAAAGCTAAAGTCGTTTCGCCTTAAACTCATTAATCAGGAAAAACGTTTTTCTTCTGTTTAAAGCAGATTACAATAAAACTCTCTTTTTGGACTAACTTAATGGAAACATAATGCGTATCTTAGTGATTGGACCGTCTTGGGTCGGCGACATGATGATGTCGCACAGCTTATATCAAACCCTTAAACAGCAATACCCCCATTGTGACATTGATGTCATGGCTCCGAATTGGTGTAAACCATTATTAGCACGTATGCCAGAAATCCGCCAAGCCATTACGATGCCATTAGGGCATGGAGACTTTGCTTTAGGCGAACGCTACCGTTTGGGAAAAGCGTTGCGCGATCAATACGATATGGCGATTATCTTACCTAATTCATTAAAATCGGCGTTTATTCCTTTTTTTGCCAATATTCCACATCGTCGAGGTTGGAAAGGAGAAAGTCGCTATATTCTGCTCAATGATCTACGCAGTAACAAAAAAGCGTATCCAATGATGGTGCAACGTTACGTTGCGCTTGGCTATGATAAAGGAATGATTCCTACTGCAGAAAATTTAGTCTATCCAACACCTTACTTGCAAGTCGATCCTGTACAACAAGCAGCCACACTGGAAAAATTCAAAAACCAGACCGCACTTTGTCAACAACGCCCAGCCATTGGCTTTTGCCCTGGTGCTGAATTTGGTCCAGCAAAACGCTGGCCACATTACCATTATGCTAAACTCGCTGAAATACTGATTGAACAAGGGTATGCAATTCGTTTATTCGGCTCAAGCAAAGATGAAAGCGTCGGAGAACAAATTCGCCAAGCTTTACCTAAACAACTCCGTCAATTCTGCCTGAATTTAGCAGGACAAACTTCACTAAATGAAGCCGTCGATCTGATCGCAGATTGTGCCGCAATTGTAACGAATGATAGTGGATTAATGCATATTGCGGCGGCAGTTAAGCGCCCCTTAGTTGCACTTTATGGTCCAACAAGTCCAACCTATACACCACCGTTATCTGACCAAGCAGTGATTATTCGCTTAATTGAAGGCGGCTTAATTAAAGTACGCAAAGGAAAAGACAGTGAAGAAGGCTATCATCAAAGTTTGATTGATATTCAACCTGAAATGGTATTGGAAAAATTGACTGAGTTACTAAATAAAGTATGAAAATTTGTTTGATTAAGACCTCATCTATGGGTGATATTTTACACACATTGCCCGCCTTAACGGACGCTCAACGTGCAATGCCGAATCTAGAAGTCGATTGGGTGGTGGAAGAAAATTTTGTAGAAATTCCACATTGGCACAATGCAGTAAAACAGGTGATTCCTATTGCACTACGTCGTTGGCGAAAATCCCCTTTTTCTACGACAACACGAAATCAATGGAAAACCTACCGCACTTTATTACAAGCAGCACAATATGATGCGGTAATTGATGCACAAGGCTTATTCAAAAGCGCCTTTTTCGCTACCCGTTTAGCTCATGGCTGTAAACATGGTTATGATCGCCATTCCATTCGTGAACCGATCGCCGCTTGGTTTTATGATAAACACTACGCAATTAGCTATCAACAACATGCTGTAGAACGTATCCGTCAACTATTTGCGCAAAGTTTAGGTTATCCATTACCAACCACACAAGGCGACTACGCGATTGCTAGCCATTTTCAACAACAACCCCTCACAACACCTTATGTGCTGTTCTTCCATGGTACAACAAGAACAGATAAATTTTTACCTGACCACCAATGGCGTGAATTAGCAGAAAAACTGACCGCATTGGGTATACAAGTATGCCTACCTTGGTCTAATCCATTAGAAAAGCAACGTGCAGACTACATTGCACGAGGTCTACCTCTCGTACAGATTCTAGCCAAATCGAGTCTCTCGGAACTAGCCCAACACATTGTCGATGCCAAAGCCGTGATTTCCGTTGATACTGGCTTAGCTCATTTAACTGCGGCATTAGACAAACTCAACATTACCTTGTATGGCGCAACAGATCCCAAACTCATTGGCGCGTATGGCAAAAATCAACATTATTTAGTCGCTGACAGTATGGCAAATATCCATAGTGATGAAATTTTGCAAAAACTGACCGCACTTCTTGCCCTTCCCCATTAACAATATGGCGCAACCTCTATTTGCGTTGCGCCATATTGTGATATTAAAAGCGTCCTAATGTTGTGTACTTATCCCAAAAACCAAGCATTTCATTGTAATACCAATTGAGCACAAATGTCTGAAGCGATGCACTAAGATAAGCAACAGGGACTGCCTGCATATCATCTAACTGTAAATCTTCAGCCAATCGTTCTAATGCCACTTCTAAAGATTGATTTAACCAAGGTTTAACCATGCCCTGAGAGTGATACTGTATAGTTTTATATTCAATATTAGACAATGCCTTACGATTACCTCGTTTCACATTCTCCGTATCATAAAACGAAAATCCCCAAGCAGATTCATCATTGTATTTACATACTACCTCTTGCTCTGGCACACTTTGTCGAAAACGTGTCATCAAAGGTAAATTCGCCGATAATCGATTCGTATAGCGAGGATCCCAATACAAATTAACATGATTGTCTTGAGGATTATTCAACAAACTAGCAATAACCTGATGTTCTAAATCGGCTAATTTTTCCGTCGGCTGCAAATTTTCTGGCTTCACAATGCGTGGCGTGGCTTGAATGTGTGCTAAATCACCTACTGAAATCAATTGCTCCAATTTATACGTTGTCAGCTTATTTAACTCACTTTCAAAACCAGGACGATGATAAATAGGCTTATTTGGTTCCCGTTTTGGCGATAAACCACGCCAGTTGGTTGGCAATAAATAAATATTTGGCTGCTCTGCCACTTTATCTGCACGATGTCGCCACACACGCCCCGCGAGCTGAATAATAGAGCGTATAGAAGAAGGATCAACAATCGCCCAATCATAATCATGATCCCGTCCTACTTCTGTGACTGGGCTACCGAGCACAATAAATACATGGTTTTTAGCAGGATGGCTCGCTAAAGCTGAAATGATTTCAGGTTGCTGATATAAATCCTGTGGCTGATGACGATCTAATAAACGATCCAGTTTTTCTTCTAAATGAGAACGCAGTAATAATAATTGTCTAGAATGATAACAACACAAATGGAAGCAATAATCTGCCAGCTCATCACCTGCCTGTTGTTGCAATAGCGCTTGCGCTATCGGAATCATCGGTCTGATATTCGAAAAACGCACCAAACCAACACTGACTTTTTTCTGGGTTCTGCTGTCAATTTCACCATGAAAGCTATGTAATTTTGCCGCATTCTTCAATAACTGTTCAGCCAATAATCGATAATCAAACATTTCATTTTCATTAGGCGATAATGAGGGTAAAGTCAAAATCTCAGCTTTACGCCGTACAGGACTCTTCGCCAAATTTTCTGCACGCTGTAAGACAAACTGTTGGTGGTGTTGCATAAAAGCCTGCTCATTACCACAATCCATTTGTTGTTGCTGAAATTCATCTACCCAAGCACAACAAACGGGCAATTCTGCAACAATTCCTTTTTGTTGATTATAAATTTTACGCCCTGCTTGATAAGCACGAAATAAGCCTGTAATAAAATCTGGCGTGAGGGTTGCGGAAGAAAGTAATACACGACTGCCAAATAAGCCTGCTAAATGCACTAGACGACTCAACGCTGGTAAATCCTCTAGCCCAAAGTCATCGGGTTCATCCAAAATTAAATCTGACGTTAATAAACGCAATGTTGGCACAATATGGTGCCCACCGCGCACACTTTCGGATGCAGCAATAATATGATCTAAAGTACAACTGACGAGTGGTGCATACAGCAATTTCTTCATTGCTTGATCTTTCTTGGTTAAAAAATCTGAAATTTCTTCATTTTCGACCGCACTTTCAATATAAGCAGCCCCTTCAACTGTCATATTCTCGAACCATTGCTCGATACTTTCGCTCCCTTGCGCTGCTAGCTGCTGCGCTCGCTCTTGCTGCAACTCATATAATTTTCTGACCGCACTACTGCCCACTAACACCGCTAAATAATCTTGTTCTTTGGCATTCTTCAATTCCAAACGCTGGCTCAATGCGGTACCTGTTTGTAATGTCAGCACACGCAGACCTAAAGCAATCGTTAATCTCGCCCCTTTAGTAGGATCACTTAATGCATACATCATTTTGGCATTCGCAAACGTTTTGCCACAGCCTGTACTTGCCATATTTACACCAAAAAAGCCTTGTGTTTCACTGGCTTTTTGTATCCTTTTTGCCAAATTAACTACATTATTCTGCCAAGCAAAACGCTCCCTTGCAGGCTTAGCAAAAGGCTTATGTTGTTTAATATGCGGTAATTCTGTGCTGAATTTAGGCAGTAAACGCGCAAATCGACTTGCGCTCCGACACACCCCTAACAAGTGTTCATCTAAGCGTTGTTTTTCGTTGCCCTCATCATCCGTATTGGCTAATAAAGTACATTTTTTATCCCCTAAATCAGTGTTTCTCACTTGTGAAGAGTAATAATGATCACCAGCAATTAAAGATAAACGCGCTAATAACAAGACGAAAGGATCTTCAGTGTAAGAAGAGGAAAATAAGGTGCGATGATTGAGTGCTTTTTTTGCCCACCGTGTCATGACTTTTTGCCATGCACGGCTTTGTGTCACGACTGTGTTAAATTGCCAAAAACGTTGTGGTGTGGGATGCTGTGAATCATTAAACACCCAGCGTTCTATCGGACGATAATGACTAAAAAAGGAATTAAAATCACGTTTGCAGTATCGCCGTAAATCCCTGAGATAATTTTTATTCTTTGTAAAAAAATTTTCACTAAATGGAAGACGATGATGAGAGGTAATTAACCAAATCAGCACTTGAGCAAGTGGTGGTAAATGGGCAAAACCTGCAAAATCTTTTCGCGCCTCATCTGGAATAATATGGCTAAACCACTGAGGATTTTCTTGTTCAAATTCTGCCCAATTAACGAATCGCATTAACCAATCTCGATCCGTTTCACAACCAACAATCATGGCTTCAAATAAACGTGCTGAAATCCATTCATGTCGATATGGATCTGCAGCTTTAGGTGCATTATTTGTTTTAATTAACTTGTTCTGAAAACCAACACTCGACTTGCCTAAATCATGTAACAATGCTGCAAGTGCGGTCAAAATTTGAATAGAATAAGCATCTTTCCAATTCACTTCATCTTCAGTACGTAAAATATTGCGCTGAGTACGATTTGTTGGTACACGCCCTTGCTCGTTAAATTGACGCTTATCACCAACAATCCATAATAACTCTGTCATATTTTTACCATGTGTCCAATAACAAGCTACCGCTGTATTTTTACGTGCAGTTTGGCGCAACATCTTATATAGGGTTTCCAACCCTGCTTGCGTAATAGCTGTTTGCCATACGCGATCACCACAACGTTCCGCAAATTGATCTAAGATACGACGTGTTTCAGTAAGCGCATTTTTCTGACATTGACTAACTAACAGAATATTCATCCGACGCTCCTTGTAAGGCAAGTTGTTTCAAGGTATCAATGATAATATCCAATGCCCCAAAATGAAGAAGATTTTGGATACAAGCTTGGCGAAATTCTTTTTCTGACTCGCCATTTTGTGCGGAAATAAATGCTTGCGGTAAAATGAGACTGTCTTTAATAATATCCGCCGCATCAAACACCAATCCCCCTCGCCTTGTTTTGCCATGTAAAACTGCTAAACCATGTGGTAAGCCCAGTACCCAGCAAGCAGTTGCCCCTAAACCATAGGCTAAATAATTACCATGATCTAAAAACTGATTCACTGTATCAATACTATTCCCACGCTCACTCCGCTTAAAATCAGGATTATTCAGAGTTGCTTGATTTGCTAACGCATAAAGTTTTGTGGTCAAACGTCCTTCTGCTGCCAATAAGGCTTGACTATGTTCCGCACGGATAAATTCTTGTTGATATTGCTGTACAAGTGCGGCGAGTTTTTCAGCAGAAAAATGCCATTCTAATTTAGCCCAAATAACCTCTAACAAAGATAATCGACGTTGTTGTAATGTTTTAGCTACGGTTAAACGCTTCTCATCGTCAAACCAAAATCGGCACCACTGTTGCAAATATTCCACTGGACGATACTCACTTTGAGGACTAAAAAATTCACAATCAATTTCTGCTTCCGTTCCATTGAATAAAGGTGTACCACCGCCACTACAAAAACCCACCATCACCCCTGCTTTTGACAACTCACGCATTGCAGCTTGAGTAATTGATGTACCACTCCCTAATAATAGGCAACTAGTATTGGCAATAGGTATGTTCCAATATAATGATTCTTTTCCCTCATCAGTCACATATTCCACTCGCCCACCATTTAACAACACACGACAATGTTCTAAATAATAAATATTCGCTCGCTTAGAATGCATAATGGTTTTTAAATCTGATGAAGCAATATAAGGCGTCTTACGCACAAAGCCCTCTTTTAACAAACAATAAAAAATATTAAAATTCAGTTTAAATACCGTTAAATCTCTGTAACATGCTTAAATAACACCCCTTATTTTAGTGCATAAACTATAGGATGTTTAACATTCAAAAACAAATCAAGCCAAAACTGAAGATTTTCTAAGCCATCTATACGATGTTTAACGTTTTAAGATTAGATCAAGTCTTATTTGAGGATTTCTAAGCCATCTATACGATGTTTAACTAATAAATTTAAACGCCCCTTCTCTGCGTTGTTTTCTAAGCCATCTATACGATGTTTAACATGTGTTTGAAGTACAAACAACGGAAAAAGAGTTTCTAAGCCATCTATACGATGTTTAACACTATAGAATTCATTATTTAAAAGTATAAAAGTTTCTAAGCCATCTATACGATGTTTAACCAAATAGATTTTCAACTCTGCCCCATCTGCTATTTCTAAGCCATCTATACGATGTTTAACGGGAAATGTTTTTTCTATCTGGCGGCGCTCGGTTTCTAAGCCATCTATACGATGTTTAACCAAATAGATTTTCAACTCTGCCCCATCTGCTATTTCTAAGCCATCTATACGATGTTTAACGAAATTGATTCATCACGAAAAGCAAATCGAATTTTCTAAGCCATCTATACGATGTTTAACAAGAATCCAATCTATCAAAAAGAATCTTTTGATTTCTAAGCCATCTATACGATGTTTAACTCACATTTAGAAATGATTTTTATCTACAAAGATTTCTAAGCCATCTATACGATGTTTAACCTTTGCTGGTATTACATTTTATTTTTCCCCTCGTTTCTAAGCCATCTATACGATGTTTAACGTGTTTTTAGTTATTCTTACTCAACAACTTAATTTCTAAGCCATCTATACGATGTTTAACTATCTTTTACACTAATCCAGCCGTTGTTTTGTTTTCTAAGCCATCTATACGATGTTTAACACCTTTGGGAGTGTCCTGAGCCAAGAATTGGATTTCTAAGCCATCTATACGATGTTTAACGATGATTATATAAAGGTCAAGGCATATGTAGTTTTCTAAGCCATCTATACGATGTTTAACATGAAAAACACTCACCTTGAAATTGATATGGCTTTCTAAGCCATCTATACGATGTTTAACATCCATACCGTGCAGAAATCAAATTTGATGATTTTCTAAGCCATCTATACGATGTTTAACATCACGAATTAACATCGGCGGGTTATCAATTATTTCTAAGCCATCTATACGATGTTTAACGGTGTTCATCTTGATACTGGTGAACAGCAAGATTTCTAAGCCATCTATACGATGTTTAACAAAGAAGTAGTTGTGACTGGTTATGTGTTTGATTTCTAAGCCATCTATACGATGTTTAACACCCCAGCTTGATTCAATAAAGCGTCTATTTTTTTCTAAGCCATCTATACGATGTTTAACTACATAACACTAACAAAAATTCATTTATTCTTCAAATTGTTAAAGAACATCTGAAAGAAAAACCCTTTTTTACAGTATATTTATAACCCTTTGATCTTATTAACTAATTTATCTAGCTAGAAAAAAGGGTTATAAATTAGGGTTAGAAGTGCGGCACCGTTGCCTTACTGCTTAGCCCATAACTACTAAATTGAGCAATATAAGGCTGAGATGTTTTATTGGCTTTTATTGCCAAAATAAAACGTTGATTTGTACTTGCACTTTTTAAATGTACATGTGGAAAATAGGGCGTGTTTTGTTGGCGTTGTTGCATTTCCTCACGAATCCCTTCATGCCATTTATCAATACTTTTTAAAAACTTTTCCGTACGACTAATAGCACTTTGCCCTTTACGGCGGGCACGACTATAACAACGATACTCTATTGCTGAAGGCGTTTTTTTCACTTCACTAATTAAGGCATAATCTTGCAACCCCGCTTGTAACAATTGTAGATATAGCTGATCACAATCAGATTGGTTACCAAAAACACGCAAAATACCGCCAAGTGTGCGTCCTAATCCATAAGCGGGAAAAGCGACGCCCATTCGCCCTTCAAAGTGCGGTAAGAATTTATGTAATATTTGCATACAATGTCCAACTACTTCACTTTGTAGCATATCCATTTGCGGAATTGCTTTCAGTTCAATGTAATGGCTTGTCATAATTATTCCTTACCGCTTGCCCCAAAGACACCACCACGGATTAAAACACTCATCACATAATGTTGTTGTTCAATGCTTGGGGCTTCACCTTTAAGCACCCACTTATCAAATATCGTATAAAAATCCAGTTTTGCTTTAGGTTGGCGAAATGCGGTCCCTAACGTAGTCACTGCACCATAAGGTTCCGCAGCAATTGGGAAAGCCACTTCATCTGCATACCAAGTATCGATCGTGCGAATCGCATTACCCACTTTCTGGGAATGCATGCCTGCTTTTTGATTAATTTCATATAAAATTTTGCTTTTGCGATTAGTCGTTGAGTTATCTAACACAAGTTCTTGTGATGGATATACTTCTTGACCATACCCCATATTGGCATAAGCTGTGATATAAAGAATCACAAATTTTTCACCGAGTAAGCCTGATTTAATTTCAGCTGCAATACGTTGAATCTTACTATCTTCATATGTAAAGCTGTTTAATGAAAATTGTTTCGCATCATCAAAACGAATAATTTCCTCACCACACTTCACTTCTATTTGAATATGCTCAGCCCCCATACGATTACGCCATAACCAACGGGCATTAACGATATTCATTGCATAACGCTTAGCTAATTCATCAATACCTGTTTGCGTCAAATATTGCTGTACTACCGTCATCACTTGCTGTTGATAGTGCTGATCGTTACACACATTTGGTCGCCCAGTAAATGGCAGCACTTTCATACTAAAACTGGCAACTAGAGTATCTTTGTCATTATCTAACGTTGCCACATCAACACGCTGTAAATTCGCTTTTTCGGTTTCTGCATCCAATTTTGCGGGATCATTTGTAATCGCATTTTTAAGGCGATTCGAAATCGTACCACGCACTGATTTTTCACGGATGCGTAATGCGGTAAGCTCATCTTGATCATTTTTACTGTCTTTTTGGCTAAAAATCGCATCTGAAATATCCAAGTTACGTTCAAATGCTAATACGCTTGGGGTTGATAATTTACTCATTATTATTCTCCTTGTGAAATCAGATAAAGGTTATTTTGTGGAGCGCGATAGCGCCAAAAACATTGGGAAATATCTTGAGGTAAGCTAAATGGGAAAACCCACTTGCCTAAACTATAAATTGTTTCAACATATTGGCTTGGATATTGTGTCGTGCGGCAATGCTGTAATTGCCCCGCATCAAACAAAGGGGAAATCGCTTGATATCCCACAGGCATTGGTACTAGCCAGCCTCGATCTTGTTTAACACTGTAGACTTGCCAATCAAGTGAGCTTGCTTGTGGATGATTTGGAATATGGTGTAAGGTTGCCATTTCTAACAACGCATCAAGTGCAGTCGCTTCTGGCTGAATGTTGATTTGTGATGATTGTGCATTACCATCTTCATCCAAGAGATCAACACGTAATCCTGTTTGCAATTCTTGTGTAATATTAACTAGGTCTGCCTTCGCATCCATCAGCACAAAGGCGGGCATTAAAGCAAATGGAATATCTGGTTCTTCTGCTAAGCTAAATAATTGTACATCACCAATCTCTAAGACTGAACCACCTGCAATGCGCTGTTGCCATAATAACTGCTTACATTCCTGTAAGAACTGTTGTGCCGTTTGGCTTTGTTTATTTTCCAACGCATCATATAAATGTTGATCAGGTACATGCATTTCGACGACTAACGAAACATCTAAATGGATCTTACCTTCTTCAATAATAGAGGCAGGTTTACCATCTCGTTTGATTGGATTACGGGTTTGCTTAAAAGTGCGGTCAGAAAATGGCGAATTTTGATAGGTTTGTAGTTCATAATCGTGACACGCGATCATCACGCCACCTAATTGCACATTATGATGAGTTAACTTACGACTCAGTGCATGAATAGCGCCAGTAAACCCTGTTAATGCAGGAAAACCATAACTTAACGGACCAGAAATCGCATTGGCGCCTTGTAGCTTAATGTGATCAAATAAAATATAGTAATCAGTTTGAAACATATCTCCTCCTAGGGATGGCGTAAACGATAGCGTAGGGAGCGACGCATATTACGACGCCATTCGTTATATTCTGCATCAGCAAAATCATGTGCTAATTTAGGGAAACGGCGTTGTAAGCATTGGTTTAACCATAAAGCGAAACTGCATTCTACTTCTGCCACCCAATCTCCTTTTTCACGTTCTGCACGAAATGCCTCTTCATCAGCTAATTCTGCACGTTTTGGATCAAGCCAATACTTTTCATGCATATTTAATTGATATTCTTTCGACCACCCTGCTGGCTGTTTTTGTAATACACTTGCTGTACGTAATACAGCTTCTAGGATCATATTCAATGCTTCAATGCGCGTATCTCTAATTGTATAAATATTTTTCTTTGCCTCAATAACACTGTAGAGCTTATATAAACCCGCTCGGCAAATATAAGCTAATTCATCATTAAAAATGGTTGTACTAGAGAGATTAAGTCGCATAATTTTGTTGGGTTTAAAAACGGGGGGAAGGGAAGGGAGTAGGTAATGGTGTCCTTTCTGTGAACTATTTAGCTGAGACACGTTCTGGCTGTTACTTCCGCCTAGAGATACGATGGCTAATCCATTTATATAGAGATAGTTTTCTTGCTCTATGCTCTTTTTATATCGGCTATCACGTGCCTGCTTATTTTGTTCAGAATAGCGCTTTTGAGTGATTTTTTGATAAAACGCATTAGTGAGAGAAGAAGGATAAAGCGGAATTAAACAAGTATAATCGTCATCTCTAATGGCAGTATTACTATTTACCCAAAATAGTTGCTTATTTAATTCATAAGTATTTAACTGACTTAAATCACCCGCAAGCGCTTGTTGAAACTGTTTTTTATATTGCTCTGATAATGCTAAATCATCTGAAAAGCAGCCAGCTAACCGAGGATCATCAGCTAAAAGCAATTCTCGCAATGTAAGTTGATTTTCTTCATCAACAATAAAATTAAAAAATGCAGCTAAAGGTAAGGCTGAAGCATCGCCATTTGCATCTAACTCTAACTCTTCAATATTATGTGAACCAACATACTCAACCAGTATCTGCGAATTAGGCTCAAATTTAACATTATTTCCCCTAGAATCAGGATGGATGCCTTTAGAAATATGTGTTCCAAATTTTAATTGTTTCGCCATTTTATTAGCAGAATAGGCAATCCAAGTATCAAACCGATATTTTTCATCAAACTTTTGAATAAGTTTCAGTAATTCTTCAATTTCAACAGGATCTGTAGCCTTTTCTAGTTTCTTACGTTCTTTTCCAGATTTCTTAATATTTTGTTCTTGAAGGAACAAAGCTATTCGAGATTTGATATTATTAGACATGTCACTATACCTCTTTATAATTAGAGTGAGTAAATAATATACTAATAAGGTAAAGAATGTCAACAAATTTAAAGAAACAATAGAATAAAGAAAAATTTAAAAAAATAATGGAATGTAAATTTAAAACCGCCTAAAATCGGCGGTAAAACTTTTAAAGAAAAATCAAAAAAATAATTTTCTAAGCCGCTTATAATTTCAGCGGTCCTGCAAGTCTACCTTACTTTCCGTAAAATTCAAACTAACTTCTTCAGCTGATACAAATACGCCAGTGCTTGTTTTGGACTCAGTTCATCAGGATCAAGTTTTTCGAGCATTTCCCAAACTGCATGTTTACCATCATCTTCTTCCATTAGCGCTAATTCGCCTTGCGTTTGATTGAGTTGGCGTAAATCTTGAATGCGCTGGTCAGCATTTTGTTGTGATAGCTTTTCTAATTGTGTTAATTTTTGCTTTGCCAGTTTAATGACCGATCGTGGTACACCCGCTAAGGCGGCTACCGCTAAACCGTAGCTTTTGTTTGCTGCGCCTTCTTGTACGGCATGCATAAATGCGATGGTATCATTATGTTCTAACGCATCTAAATGTACATTTGCACTGCCAGCCAGCTGTTCTGGTAATACGGTCAGCTCAAAATAGTGCGTGGCAAATAATGTCAGTGAGCGTAATTTTTTCGCAAGCCATTCCGCGCATGCCCAAGCCAATGATAAGCCATCATAAGTCGAAGTACCGCGCCCAATTTCATCAATGAGTACCAAACTCTGTGCCGTGGCTTGATGTAAAATATTCGCCATTTCGGTCATTTCTACCATAAAAGTAGAACGCCCAGAGGCTAAATCATCTGACGCACCAATACGGGTAAAAATACGATCAATCGGTCCAATCAGTGCGTGTTCTGCGGGCACAAAACTACCCATATACGCCATTAAGGTAATCAATGCCGTCTGACGCATATAGGTACTTTTACCGCCCATATTAGGTCCAGTAATAATCAATAAATGACGTTGCGAATTGAGTTGTACTGGATTTGCAATAAACGGCTCTTTCAAAACTTGTTCTACTACGGGATGACGTCCTTGCTGAATATGCACACCAATCTCATCACTAAATTGTGGGGCGATATAATTTAAGCGCTCTGCTCGTTCTGCTAAATTTGTCAGCACGTCCAGTTCTGCTAAAGTCAAACTCGCTAGCTGCAAAGCGCACAAATGCGGTAATAGTTCATCAAAAATTTGTTCATACAACTGTTTTTCTAAGGCTAAAGCAGCACCCTTAGCTTTTAGCACTTTATCTTCGTAGGTTTTCAGCTCAGGAATAATATAACGTTCTGCATTTTTAAGGGTCTGGCGGCGTACATAATGCATTGGTGCTTTATGCGTTTGCCCTTGACTGATTTGGATATAATAACCATGTACTGCATTAAAACCGATTTTTAAGGTATCAATACCTGTACTTTCACGTTCACGACGTTCTAAATCTTCTAAATAACGCGTTGCGCCGTCTGACAAACTACGCCATTCATCAAGTTCTGCATTATAACCTTCTGCAATTACACCCCCATCACGAATTAACATCGGCGGGTTATCAATTAATGCGCGTTGTAATAAATCAAGTTGTTGGGCAAACTCACCTATCGGCTGTAAAAGTGCGGTCAGATTTGGTGAAATTTGCTGTTGTAAAATTTGACGAATTGCGGGAATTTGCGCTAATGCTGTGCGTAAACGTGTGAGATCGCGCGGACGTGCAGAACGCAATGCTACACGTGCTAAAATCCGTTCCATATCACCAATCTGGTGTAAATGTGGTTGCAGCTCTGACACTAAATCTTGTGTTAAAATTGCACTTATTGTTTGTTGACGCTGAGTAAGCTTTTCTACATCACGAATCGGTTGATGAATCCAACGCTTCAACAAACGACTGCCCATTGCAGTAACACACTTATCTAAGACTGAAGCTAACGTGTTTTCAGTGCCTCCGGCTAAATTTTGAGTTAACTCTAAATTACGGCGCGTTGCTGCATCCAATTGAATATTTTCAGTATGTTGTAAAAGTGTAATGCTTTGAATATGGGGCAGCGCAGTACGTTGAGTATCTTTTGCATATTGCAATAAACAACCTGCGGCGCATAAGCCTAAAATCGCTTTTTCAACGCCAAATCCACGTAGATCTTTGGTATTAAATTGACGATTGAGTAATTGTACTGCCGTGCCTAATTCAAATTCCCAAATAGGGCGACGGCGTAGCCCCTTGAAATGTTCAATGGCAGAAAAATCCGCAAGATCTTCACAATATAGAATCTCTACAGGGGAAATACGCTGTAATTCTGCTTGTAAACTAGCTTGATCTTCTGGCTCACTGATTTGAAAACGTCCAGAACTCATATCTAGAATGGCTAAACCAAAACGTGTTTTTTCTTGATACAGTGCTGCAATCAGATTGTCTTGACGTTCTGGTAACAAACTTTCATCACTTATGGTACCAGGTGTGACAATGCGTACCACTTTACGTTCAACCGGCCCTTTAGCTGTAGCAGGATCGCCGACTTGTTCACAAATCGCCACTGATTCACCCAATTGCACTAACTTAGCCAAATAACCTTCAACCGCATGATAAGGAACCCCTGCCATTGGAATAGGTTGTCCTGCGGATTGTCCACGCTTAGTTAATGAAATATCAAGCAATGCTGCCGCTTTTTTCGCATCATCATAAAATAGCTCATAAAAATCCCCCATGCGATAAAACAACAAAATATCGGGATTTTCTGCTTTAAGTGCGATGTATTGTCGCATCATTGGCGTATGCAATTCTAAGTTATCCATGCTTATCTCTATAATCAATAACAAAAGTGCGGTCTATTTTCGCATAAAATGGCGGGACAAAATATAGCTTTATCCAGACAAAAAAGCAGGCATTCTGATGATTGCCTGCTTTTTGTTTACTGTAAAAAAGAGTTATTTACATATTTCTTCAGTTTGTACCGATTTCACTGCTTTATTAATCAATTCCGTGAGTTGAATTTCACTATTCACTTCAGTATTAAAAATTTGTCCGCCCGTTAAATTCGCTAAACAATCAGTGGCATTCCAAGGTGAGTTAATACTCACTATATTGACTTTTAATTTTGGTCGACGTTCTAATTCTTGTTGAATTAACTGACAAGGATCGCGGAAAGTGCAATCACCATTACCTTCAGTAATTAATAAAATCAGCGCTTCTCTTTCAATACCATCCACCATTGCCAAGGCTTTCTCTAATCCTTCATAAATTGGTGTGCCTGGCACTTGGTTTTGACGGACTTTCATTTGATTGATTTTTTGTTTCAATGTTTCACGTTGCCCAGAAGTAAAAATACCATGCGAGACCGCTGCAGATGTTTTTTTACTTTTACTTAAACAACTTTTTAATTCCACTAAGCCAATATCAATATTCGGATCAATGGATGCTAAAATATTATTGACCGCCACTTTTGAAGCGGTTGAACGATTTGGCTTACGATACATATAATCAATGTCCTTTTGAGGAACCGCTTCACGTGCTAAGCGTTTATCAAAATCATCAATCTTTTTAATCCCTTCTTTAATCGTATAGCGCATGCCTGAGGCATTATTGAAAATAATCGCCATTTGCGGTGCTTCTGCAGGAATAATTTTCTGACGGCATACTTTCTCTGGTGGCGCAGGTTCCACTTTTGGTACTTCTTCTTTCGGCTCATCCACTTTAATAGGTTCAGGCGGTGTTTGCTTTGGCTGTTCAATAATAGGTTCTACTTTCACAGGCTCAACAGCAGGCACACGCAACCAGAACCACCATAATAGGAAAGCGAGCAGCATTAATAATAAAGGTAATAGCCACCAACACCAACGATGACGATTATTTGTCACAAGTACTGGCGTGACAGGCATAGGTTCAGGCGGCTTTTCACCAATCCCCCAACCCGTAATCACAGGTTCATTATTAACTAAATAAATTTGTCTCGTGTGATGACTTGCACCTTCAACTAATTGCGTTAAAAGTTGAGATTGTGCTGTACTAATCTGTCCTTTACTACTCAGTTCTTGATTCAGTTGACGAATTGCATTTAAACGCTGCATTAAGTGCGGTTGAATTTCAGCCAATTTTTTCTGATCAGCTTGGCTATTAGCTAATAATTGTGGCTGACCTTGTAAATCAGTATACCACTCAATTATTTTGTCATCCGCTTGCAGCACTGGACGCGCAAATAAAGTGACTGTGCTTGGTGGCAAATGGCGCAGTAAAATCCTTTCAATTTCCGAATAACGTGAAAGGAGTTCAATGGCTTCTTGATTTTCTGTTTGTATAGAAAAACGTGCTAAACGTTGCATGTTAACCTCTCACTATTTACATACTTCAACTTCCGTGATTGGTTTCACGGCTTGATTAATCATGTTAATCAATTGCTTCTGGCTATTTGCAGTAAAGACTTTACCACCCGTCGCTTTAGCAACACAGTTTGCCCCTTTGGCACCGCCAATATCGACGACATTAATTTTTAAACGAGGCTGATGCTTGGCAATTTGTCTTGCTAAAGCACAAACATCCCCCACTTCACAAGAATCTTCCCCATCACTTAAAATTAAAATGAAACCATCACGTTTTTTACCATCAACCATACCCGCTGCTTTTTGTAAGCCACTATATAAAGGCGTACCACCTGCGACAGGATCGTTATCAGGCGCTGGCTGCATGGAGCTTATTTTGGCACGTAATTGTTTACGTTTAGCTGGGCTGTAATAACCATGATTATTGGCAGCAGGGCAACCTCTTAACTCCACTAAACCAATATCCACAGTTTTAGCAATACTATTGATAATGCTAGAAGACGATTTTTTCGCTACCTCTAGACGATTCGGTGAACGACGCATATAAGCAAAATCTTCTGGAGTAACTAAATTACGATCCCAACGCCAATGGAACTGTTCAATACTCTGATTATTTTCTAATAAGGAATACAACATGGATCTCGAATTATCAAAAATAATCACCATCTGTGGACTTTCCCCCGGTTTGGTTGAAATTGAACACACTTTTTTCGGTGGTTCAGCGGTTTTTGGCTTTTCAGGCGGTACAGGTTTTAAGGCAACCTCTTCTGTTTTCGTTGGCTCGACTACTTTTTCTTGTTCAGGCGCTTGTTTAACGGGTTCTGTCAACTCTGGTTGCACAGGCTCAACTTTAGGCAGCTCCGGTTTAACTTCTTCTTTTTTACTTTCTTTTGGCTGCTCAATCACAGGAGGCGTCTTAACAGCTTCAGGCGGCTTTTCAGCAGCACGTAACCAAAACCACCACCAAAGCGATAGCGCTAACAGTAATAATAACAAAGGTAATAACCACCAACACCAAGGGCGTTTTTTTACTGGTGGTACAATTGGTGGTGGCGGTGCAGCAGGTTTCTCACCAATTCCCCACCCTGTAATGACTGGCTCATTATTAACTACATAAATTTGTTTGGTGTTATGGCTTGCACCTTCAACTAACAAAGTAAGCCAACGTGATTGTTCGGCACTAATCGCCCCTTGTCTAACTAAATCTTGATTTAATTGGGCAACTGCTTGCAAACGCTGCTCTAAGTGCGGTCGAATTTCAACAAATTTTTGTTGATCTGCAACATTGTTACCTAATAGATAAGGTTGTCCTTGTAAATCACTATACCATTCAATCGTTTTACCATCCGCTTGCACTTCTGGACGCGCAAATAATGTCGCAGTACTCGGGGGCAAATGGCGCACAATAATATGCATTAACTCGTCATAACGAGACAACAAATCTATAGCAGACTGATTTTCATTTTGAATAGTAAAACGGGCTAAACGTTGCATAACTCTTTCCAATGAAATTGATAAAAAATAGGCAGCCATTAGACTGCCTAATCAAGCTCAATTAAATACCGCTTGCGGCTTGTAATGCTTCTAGCTTACGCTGTAATGCTTTGACTTCAGCTTGTTTGGCTTCTTCACTTACCGTAGAGCCATTGACATTTTTCAACTGTTGCTCCACTTTTTTCACCTCAGCCAACACATCATCTCTGCCCTTCGCTTTTTGTTTAAGCTGTGCGGCATAATCGCTGACAGATTTATTCAACTGTGCTAACTCAGCTTTCTTTTGCGCTAAGGTACGTTGTGATGCTTTCGCTTTTTTCTGTGCAGTTGCATATTCTTTATTTAATGCAGTGTTTTTACTTTTTTCACTTTGTAATGTCTGTTCTTTTTCTCGAACACGACTATCATAAGTGCCAGAAGTAGAACATGCCATTTTATTCCACACACTAGATTCAACACTTGGGTCACATTGTTCTGGTGTGACGGAACAAGCTGTCAACGCAAATATGGCAGATACTAAAAATGTTAACTTTAATCCTTTCATAACTTACCCTATTTGAATTGCTGAACGTTGTTTAGAAGAGGCGTCAACTAAACGCTCATAAGCTGCAATTTGTTTATTCAAACTGGCAATTTCTGCTTCAAAACGCCCTACATTTAAGCCATTTGATTTTTCTTTACTTGCCACTTCACGTAAAGTCTGTGCTCTTTTCTTCATTGATGCTAAATTACTTTGTGCAGCTTTAATATCCGCATCAATTTGCACTAATTGTTTTTGTGCGTCCGCTTTTTGAATCGCACCTGATTTTAATTGTTTGTTCAAATTCGCTAAAGCACGATTATTTTTATCGAGCTGTGTTTTCGCTTTTGATGTCGCTTTTCTAACCATCTCTGAATTTTTACGTGTTTCAGCAATATAAGAATTTAAGCGATCTTCTTTTTTCGAATAGGCTTTACGTTGTTTCTCAAGATAATAGTTAGTCCCCATTAATGCACCACAGCCGACCGCAGCACCAGCCACACCAGCGACTGTTGCCGTTGATGCATTTTTACCTGCTAATAATGCTGTACCCGCACCAAGCACCGCACCACCAGCAGCGCCCCAAGCACAAGCACTTAAACCTGAATCACTAAAAAATTCAGCCTCTTCACCAGTAGATAAGCTACTTTTCGTGCCAAAATAACTTGAACCTGCATTTTGACAGCCACTTAACGCAATTGCTGCAGAAAGTGTCAAGACACTAAAGATTGATTTGCTTGATTTTTTCATTTTGGTTCCCCTGTTTGATTTGAGTACATTTATCTAGCCATTGCTGGCGATTTATTTTGCCATCTTGATAATATTGTTCAAGATGTCGCCAATAAAGATCAACATATTGAGTTAAATTCCCCTTACCGCTACTCTTCACGATATTATTCGTTCGATCGACTTGTGCTTGAATCGTGGCTTTATGATAAGTTGCTGAACTGGCTACAATTGTATCAGCATAATATTTCAACACAAAATCCCGTGCTTTTTCTGATTCTAACAAGCGATTTCTGGCATTGGTTTCTTTATCCGAGTTTGGATAAAGTGCGGTCATGGCTTCAACAATTTTGTTATTTTGCTCAACTTCACCTTGTAAATCTGACACATTAGCGCATAAAAAAGCACCGAGTTGTAAAGCTGAACGAACTGCTGAATCACGTTGTTCATCACGTTCTAAATTAGCCGCACGCAATTGCTCTTTTGTATTATTTAACTCTTGTTTTAATTTTTCATCCAACGTATTGTTCGCAAGCTGCTCTAACTTATCCACAATTTTCGTATTTTCACCTTGATCGCTCGCTTGGTTATCTTGCCCTAAAGCCGCCCACTCTTTTTCCATCAACTTAATTCGTTCACTTGATGTTAATAATGGTGCCACGATAACAACGCGAAAGCCCATATCTTTAGCCTTTTTCGCTCCATTTTGATCATAAAATGGAATTTCTAAACGCAATACATTGTTCACATCAACTTCAGATTTTAAATAGCTCCCACCACGCGAAATAATACCGCCATCTTGTCCATGATAACGGTTTAACTTGTTCATTTTAAAACTATCAAACATCATTTCACTGGCATTACCTAAAGTATCAAATAACCCCAATGGGTTGGGTTTTAAGCGACCAATAATCTGTAAACGACCATTGGCCGACTTCGCATTATTAAACCATGCATAATTAATTAAGCCACCTTCCATCGGAAAGACTTTTTCACGAAATTCCGATGGAGTCACTGCCATACCACCACGGGAAGCAAATTCCCACTCGGTATTGGTCGGTAAACGCACAAAACCTGCCATCCCATCTTCTTTAGGCAGCTTATCTTTCGCATTTTTAAGCAACCACTCATTATATTTTTGCGTAAAGCTCATCGCATCAAACCAACTTAAATGAGTCATTGGTAATAAACCTTTCATATTGGGCGCACTGCATTTTTCACTCATCACAGCTTGATATTGCGACTCCGTAACCTCGTATTTCGCAATCAAAAAGAAACGTTCTTGGTTTTTATCCGCAAAACCACCTGCAATGTAATTAGGCGTTGCATATTCTGCGTAGCCATCTTGCTCACTATTACCACCTAAAGTCACAGACATATCTTCCAATGGCTTATGCGTATTTGTCTTTACGACACGAAACACCATACTACCTTCACAAGGTAGAGGCAAAATCACATCATTTTCTAATGGTTGAGGGTTATAAAATTTTTCTTCCCATGCTGCTTGTGCTGTAGCACTGATTAAACTGAGCACCAAAAAAGAATAGGTATATTTAAACATCACGTAAACTCTCCGCTGGTTGAATACGTATTGCACGCATAGCACCAATTGCTGCCACAATTGCAGCTAAAATAAAGGCAAGGATAAATGCTAAAACTAAATGCAATGGATGTAAGCTACTAATAAAATGCGTGTCAGCTAAATTACTGGTCAATATTTGATTAAATAGCTGACTACCGACTAAGAAAAAAAGATAAGAGAGTATAAAAGCTGCACTACTTAAAATAACCGCTTGCAAAACCAAATAGCCCATCACACCAAGTGACTGGAAACCGAGCAAGCGTAGCACCGCAATTTCTTTGCGTTTACGATCAATATTCGCTAAAAAAGCACCAATTAAAGAGAGAATGCAGCCGATGACGGATGTCATCGCGATAACCATAAAAATCACATTTAGTACTGAATCAATGGCCTTGACATTTTCTATTGCTTTCGCTTCTGTCCGTGTATCAATATTCTTCTCGCGCAATTTTAATGCCAAAGGGGCAACATCCTCTAAACTCGTGGCATAAATTCTAGCGCGTGCAAATGTCGTCCTTGCCTGTTCGTTTGTTTTACCTTGCATGTTTGGAAAAAGTGCAGTCTGTAATCCATCGCGAAAGTCTTCAATCCCAACTAATGTGGCTAAATGGACAAACGCTGCTGCCCGAGTAAACTGTGATTCGGGCAATATCCCCTCAACTACCAATTCAACAATGCCTTTTTCTGTGATACCTTCGTACTTTCGCGTAGCAAGTAATGCCACTTTATCACCAACATTAACCACTAATTTTTCTGCAGCTAATGCACTTAACACGATGCCTTGTGCGTGCTGTAACTGCTGCTGTGCTAATACAGGATCACCAGATTCTGTCGGTAATAGCTCGACATCTGATATAAAACGTCGAGTGTTACTACGTAAATCAACAATTGTATTGAGTGAACGAGTCAATGGCATCACAAAACGTGCTTCTGGTTGCTGTTTTAACCATGCAAACCAATCTGGTGATAAATTTAAATTACCGACAATTTTAACTTCCAAATTACGTGGGTCATTAACAAGTTGTGAACGCAGCTGCGAAACAATTCCATATTTCAAACTAAATAACAGTAACAATGGCGCAATCACCGCAATCAAGGAAGCGATAATACAAAAAGACACCTTGCGATCATATAACAAATCACGCAATGCTAACTTACTCAACAAATTCACTTTTTGTATCAATGCCATGTGCTATTCACTTTTTCAACTTAAGATTCGCTAAATACCGCTTGACGCGCTGAAACTAAATACGCTTGCAAGGTTCGTAGCTGCTTACGCTGAGTTAATGCCCAATCATGAGTCACTAACAATACAGAAATCTGCTGTTGCGCAACCAACTTCAAAATCAACTCAAATAATACATCTGCATGATAAGGATCAAGGGCTGAAGTCGGTTCATCTGCCAATAACAATAAAGGTTTATGCGCGACTGCGCGAATAAAGGCAACTCTTTGGCGTTCGCCGATTGACAATTGTTTTGGATATTTACTGAGTAAGTGATTAATATTTAATTCATCACACAAGAAGCTTATCCATTGTTGATCCATTTCAGATTGTAACAATGCATTAGGCAATGCAATATTTTGAGCTACGCTTAAAAAAGGCAGTAAGCCACCATGCTGTAGCATAAAACCCAATTTTTCAGCCCGAATACTTGCCAAAGCCCTTTGATTTTGTTGCTGAATCAAAGGGTGAATGTCCACTAACACTGACTGTTTTCCTAATTGAAAATGAGACAATTGTTCTGGTTTAAGAATTAAACCAATCATTTCTAATAAGGTACTTTTTCCACAGCCGCTCGTTCCCTGAATCGCAACAACCTCACCATCATTTAAGCTCAAATGCGGTAAAGAAACGGTAAAGCGTTGTTCTCCTTTACCTCTCGTCACAGACATATTTTCAATGATCAGCACAAAGTTATCCTTATCCTATTATGGTAAGGCTTCCAATGGGACGGGATAGACAAAATCACGTGGATCACTTCCTTCAGATAAGGATATCCAGCGACTCTGATCTTCATTAAATACACGGTAATGACGCAACTTACTGTGTAGCTCACGAATGAATTTCTCTTGTTCTTGTACACTCATTCCTTTCCAAGTTTCTTCATCAATCGAGGTGACTTGGCTCTTATAAGGGATATCATCAAGATATTCGCCTAGTAAGCCTAAATCAGCGATTTTAGTCGAACTTTGTGTTTTGATTTTACTTGGATCTTGCCCCATTGCTGCGGCTACAGAGCGTAACTGAGCAAACATGTCATTAGGTGAAATTAAACCTTCATTTGCCGCATCAGCAATTTTTTTCACCACATCACTTAAATCACTTAATTGTGACTTTGTCAGCAATACACGTGCCTCTGCAGTTGGTACGCTTGGCTTCGCAAAGTCTTTATCACTGATCCATGCTTTAAACACTGGCGGTGCTTTTGTTCCTTTAGTTGTCCCTAAATAAGCTAATTGCATTGCTTTGCCTAATAACATCGCATCTTGCTCAATTTCTGAAGTAGGTGCAGGTACAGGCGTTGAAACTTTTTCTTTTTCGACCGCACTTAATGCACTGCCTGCTGCCATTTCACCACGATAAGCTAATTTTACTTGTGCAGTTAAGGCTTTGGCTAATGTACTGATCTTTTCACCGAATTCATTCACATCGCCCGCATTCACTGGATAATATAAGGCTTTGTTTAAATAGTTATTAAAGGCAAGATCTGTATATTGTGCTTGCGCTTGCTCATGATTTTTAGCGCCTGAAGGTGTTTTTAAATGTAATGCATAGATCGCAACACCACGATGCTGTGCTTCTAAACGTAATTGTTTAGCATCTAATCCTGTAGTAGAAATGGGATTATCTCCTTCAATCGCTCCCGCATCGGTAATTAAAACAATGTAACGCGCACCAAATTCATTCCATTGAATTTCATTCAACGCCTGATTAATACCTGCATAAGCATCTTCGCTAAATTCTTTACTCGATACTTTGGCTTGTTTCAACGACGCGACTTTTTGCATAAAGTCCTTACCATCTTTTACCGTCGTTGGGTCAACAAACATTTTCGAAGTGTATTCCAATCCTTTCACCGCTTTCGTACTAGAACGAAACGCCACTAAACCAAACTTGACTTGCTTACCTAAATTTTCTTTTTCAATTTGCTCATACACTTGTTTAATCGCTTCGCGTGTACGGTTAATATAAGGATCCATAGAAATAGTAGAGTCAATGACAAACACGACTGCTGCACTAAAACCAACAACTTCTTGTGGATCGGTATTTTCCCCTTTAGCGGCTTTTGTCGGATCAGTTTGGCTGGTTTTACTTGCAGTAGGGTCAGTAGTAGATTTGGCTAAAGCATGATCGTCTTTACTGACAGAAGCAACTTCTAAAGCACGTTCATAAAAACCCTTCGCATTCATTACTTCTTCGCCTTGTAAAATCGGCAATAAATAGAAATTCCTTTGAAAATCGACAAACTCAGCGGGTTCCTGCGCCAATACAGCGGGATTTGTCTTGTTATCCGCTAAATCTTGCCGAATAGGTGCTACAACTTGCATAGGATCATTGGCATTAATGACTTTATCTAACTCAGCACGATCTTTGAAAAATAACAGACGATCACGATCAGATGGATTCGTAAAAACTAACGTCATTTGCATATTCCATGGCACCGTACAGCTTTCATCTAACCAACCTACTGTTTTACCAAATGTATCTGGTCCCACCTTGACAACAGTTTTACCTGCGATATTTTCACGTTGATACACATAATAACGAGAAAATGCAGGGATTTTCTTCCCTGTTTTAGCTATATTGTTTTCCAATAATTCACAAGTTGGTGTACTTAGCACACGTTGGTACAACGTGGTTTTTCCTGCTTGTAATAAGGGTTTTTCATTTGCCAATGCATGAGCACTTAAAGGCAATGCCAAACATAATGCATATAAAGGTGCCAAATTCAATTTAGCCATATTTCATTCCTCTCCATGTGGAAAAATGGATTCCAACATGCTTATTTTTTCAGCTCTGCCAAGCTTTTTTTCGCTACTTCATTATTCGGTTCAATTGAAAGTACGGTTTCATACCAATAAATCGCATTTTCTTTATCTTTAGCAAAACAAGGGCTACCCACTTCATACTCTTTCGCATAGGCTAGTGCAATTTCAGCATTGCCTCCCTGTGCTTGGTGTGCATATAAACGCTGTGCAATACTACATTTATTCGCGGCTTTAGCTTCAGCAATAACTGCTAACACGCGTTTGCTATCAGGTTTCGTTTTTAAGCAACGTTGAATAAAAGCCAATTCATCTGTACTGCTTGCCACACTACATTCTGAAACGACAGGTGCTGAGGTAGGCGCACTTGATTTATTGCTCAAAAGGAAATAAGCAACAGCACCACCAATAACGAATAGCAGTAGCAATAGACTGATTATTAGACCTAACCGGCTTTTCTTTTGTACGGGCGGTTCAACGACAGGAGGTACCTCGCCTAGTTCTTCAATAACAGGAATTTCAACAATAGTTTCTTCAATCACAGGTTCAACTGTAACTTCAATAGGTTCAACAAGCGGTGGTAATGTTTCTTCTACAACGGGTTGAATCACTTCTCGAACTTCAGTTTCACGGGAAGAATCGCCACCTGCTGAAGAAGCTAAAATATTGCCAACTAAACTCAGAGCACCACCATCTTCAATGGTGCCATCACGCACTTGTAACAAGAAACGCACATTCCCCATCTGACTCATTAGACCATCAATGAGCCAAGGACCTACTCTACCTTGCAGTGCATCACCTTCTACAGTTAATTCTGAGGTTTTATGCCACACTGGTTCTGGTGTCCACTGATTATTACCCGCAAAATAATAGCGATCTTGGTTGCGTTGTACGGCAATCTCGACCTCATTAGTTCCTTTCCATTTACGCGCACTAAACTGTGCATAACCTGGGCTGTCTTCTCTTAATTCAATTCGTAACACAATCAATTCCTCTTATGTTTTTTATGCTGTGATTTGTGCTGAACGGAATGCTCGCAACACACTGCCTAACTGCGCATTTTGCGTTGAGTTAATTTCACGACCTGCGCTATGCCCTGCATTATTGACTGCGAAATGCCCGAACGCTACTAACCAATCTAAACGATAGTTATCATCATAATTGCTGGTTTGATCATTTAATTTTGGTAAACCATTTTGTTGTTCGACAGGGCGTTGCTCAAAAATCATTTGTCCCTGCAACACACGACTTGCAGGTCGCTGATCTAGTGGCATTTCAGCATAACCTAGCCATGAAATAAAATCGGCAATCGCAGTATTCATCGTAAAGACTTGACGTTCTGCAAGTTGATCACGCTTACTACCACTATTCTCATTACGTAATGCAATTTGCGATAGTTGATCCTGCAATTTCAAACGAGTTGCACCAGTTACAAGCTCATTGACCACATTTTCAATGCTATCAAGTGAAAGCCCAAAATATTGCATTAACTTATGATCAGCTGTGAGATTGCGTAAATGGCTCACCCATGCTTTAAACACAGCTTGTGCAAAACGCGATTCTTCTACTTTTTCGACCGCACTTTGCTGAATTGCCACGGATGGTGTCGGATCACTAAATAGATCAAAATCATCTGCTGGTGAATAACTGTGGTTTTGTTGCTCCTCTGTAGCAAGCACTTCATCTAAATCAGAAAAATATAAAGAACGAATTGTTTCTTCTGGCAATTGTAAATGACGCAGCAATTCTCCCATTAAAATAGAACGTGGATTTTGTGGATGTAGCTCTTTAGCCAATGTGTTAGCTAGCTGGCGTTTTTTCGCCACCTCTTCTTCACCATCACTTTGATACCAACTCGCAAAGCGATTTTCTACGAAATGATGAATACGCTCATTGAGTTGCTCAGTTAAACGGCTTGCTTTCACTTCAGGTAATGCAATGGTTTCTAAGTAATTACTAATACGCTTCATCCCACCATCATTCAATAGCAGCATCGCCTCCCACGCTTCTTCTGGATTTGCCACATGCTTACGAATATCAGGATCTTGACAGAAAGTACGTTTTAACAATTCCAATTGGGCTTTTTCGCTCTGGTTGATACTCACTTCATTTTCGCCTTCCACATTTAAAAAAGCGACTTTAAAGCCCGGCTTACGCACTAAAAATACATTATCAAATGGATTACCATCTGACCAATTATTAAACCAATCATAATTGCCAAAACGCTCTAAAATTGTTTGTTTTAGCAACCCACCTGCCCCCCAAGAAATTTTTAACAACTCTTCTTCTTTGGATAAGTCTTGGCTAATGCGCATATCAAACATGGTAATTGCCCATAATAAACCTGGCTTACGTAAGCCGCGTTGTTCAGGGCTATCGCCTTGTGTTTTATGAATCCAGCGTTCAAGTACTGGACCAACGCTATTCACATCAGACTGTTTAGTCGAAGGCGTACAAACAATCAAAATATTCATTTCTTGACTATCCGTATAACGTTCAAACAGATAAGCCACCTTACCGCGTAAAATCAATTGTGAAACAGGATTGCCTTCTTTTACCTCTGCCAATGAAGTAATCGCTAAACGACCTCGATAACCTGGAAAATCTAATAGATCCACTCGCTCAACTGCAGGTACACGAGTCGGATTGATCAACGGAAAAACTAGTTCTGCAGTAAGTGCGGTCAATTCTGCTAAAGAAATTGCAATAGGAGTACCCACTTCTTCTGCATGCGCTGGACGCACTTCAATTTGTTCATCACGTTCAGTACCTAAACGCTCTAGCATATCTACGTTCATGATACTGTCTGCTTGTGACAACCCACCATCAACCGTTTCTTTTACAACCGCACTTAATGGTGCATACACACGCTCTGGATGCCCTAGACGTGCTAATGAAGTCGCAAATTGAATATAGATATCCGTTAACTCTTTAATTTCGCCCCACAGAATGGAAAACAATTCACCGCGATCACGAATAGATAAATAAGGCGCAAGTGCAGTAGCATTTGCCCAATAGTTTCCTTGTAAAACGGATAAAGATTTACCAAAACTGTCTTGTGCATAATCTTGCAGATCCACCACATCATCTTTACTCACGCCAGCCACTTCCGTCGCAGAAACACGAGTATTTAACCCCTTGATTAAGCTATTAATTCGCCCTTGCGTAATTTCATAATCAACACGTTCTTTATCAAAATCATTGAAATAGGCATTGACTAAAATTTTAGCTACTTCAATTTCACTAAATAAACGTAGTTCAAGTGGATAACCCGCAACACTTTTCGTTTCTTGACGCGTAAAACGTGTGACTAAACCTGTGGCTTCTTTACCACCACCCGGTGGGTTAATATGTTTAATAAAATCAAGTTGCTGACCATCAAATAAGGTTTCTAATTTACCACGTTCATCTGCAGCTAACGCCGAAATCAAAAATGATTTACCTGCTTGTGATAAACCAAAAAAACCCGCAGTAATCGGTTTATCAGAAACCGCTCCTAAACGTCTGGCAGTATTACGTAAGCGACGTAACTCTAAAATTAAGCTGTCAGCTTCATTATTTAAACGCACAACATTCGGGCGAACATCATCAATCCAATCAATTGCCGATTGTGATGCATGAAATACATCATCCCAAGATTGCACTAATTGTTTTGCTGTATTACTCATTATTTCTCCCGTTTAATGCTGCCAGTGTCTAACCAATAAAGACTGTCTTTTAAACCTGCATCCGTCATCGTATTTAAAGTTAATTTAATTTGTGGTTCACCCAGATCATTTCGTCTTAAACGCACTGTTTTTTCACTACCGCTCATTGTCATCAACTTAGCGCTTTCAATTTCAAAATGTTCAATACGCTCTTTTTGTTTTGAAGCTAAACCTAATGCTTTCTTAATGCGTAATTTCACATTTAAGACACCACCATTGGCTAATTCACGATTTAGTGCATCATCTTCAATAGTCAATAAATACAATGGTGTTGCACTCCAACGCTCCACATTTAATTGGCGAAAACCTAAACGTGCTAAACCACGAACTTCAAAATGCATATCTGGTAGCTCATAATCAGGATTATCAAGATCAATATCACGATAATAGATATTACTGTCTTTGATCACATTATTGTTATCCAGTAATCCCACATATTTAACGGTGGAATAGGCAACTAATGCGGTTGCGCGCAAATAGAAATTTGGTAAGCGTTGATGTGTACTGAGGAAACATAGCATTGCCCCCACTGATGCGGTAGTTTTTGGATCATCAATCCGCCCTTGCTTATGGAATGGATACCAGTTACCAGTACGATAATTATGTAATGGTAAAATACGCCCAACAGGTAATGGTAAACGTGAACGGAAAAAGGCTTGTACACCAGGTAGACGTGATGGGCGCCCCGTTAGTAATAGAACATCACATTGATAACAATTGATGATTTCACATAATGCATTGAACGTTTTGCAAATATCATAATAATCACCACGCACAAAACGATTGTGAATCTCACGTAAATTCACTTCAATTGGCAAATCTAAGATACTGAAATGTGGATCGTTTAACTCTCGACGAATCGGCTCGTTAATATAATCCAACACATTTTCGGTCGGCGCTTCTACCTCGCTCAATAAAGTACAGAAAGTCAGATCATTTAAGCTGGCTTCACTGTAATAAGGATCAAAATTTTCATACTCTTTCAATACACGCAAACCAATTGGCATAAATACTTGTAGTGTCAATTGTTGACGTAATAATTTGTCCTGTACAGAACGCTCTTCTGAACCAATCAATTTCGATAAAATCGAATCTGGCTCTGCAATACCCTTTTCTTTCAAGCCTTTTGCTAATGAATTCACAACGACATCACGAATAATATCGAGCAAAATATCATCACCTGCCACCTTAAAACCATCGCGGAAACGTTGAGTTGGTACGATATGTGCATTACTGCTTCCATGATGATGATTACTACCATAATCTAAAGCATAGTCATTAATCACTAAATCAGTCGTCCCACCACCAATATCGACAGTTGCAATCGTAATTGCGTTTTTCTGTGAATTATCACGACGTCTTAATGCAGCAATAAACTCTTCTGGGCGACCGCCGTAATTATTCTGCGTTTCATTAAAGAAATATACCACTTGACCACAAGTTGCTTCATCCCATTGAATCACTACTTCTGGCAACATTGGCCAGTAGCTTTCTCGACTTTCTTTTGAATCAAAATTCAAATCATCGTCAGTTTTATCCCAACCTAAACTTTTCCACACTAAACCAATCGCTTGATACACACTATTACGGAAAATTTCACGCTCAGGTTTCGGCATCGCTGGTGGTACAGTTAAAATAATTGAACGTAAATAACGCGGTGTACGTGAATGCTCTAGCTTCGCGCGTTGCGTTGGACTATTAATTTGCGCCAGCGCATGCATCAACACTTCCGACAACATAAAAGTCATCAATGAACTACGCGAATATTTAGGATGGAAAACAGGAATTTTACGCTCAAATTCATCATCGATACTATCATCAAGAATATGTAGTGCTTCACCATATTCATTAATTAAACCAGATAAAGGTTCGGCAGTAGCATGTGGCTCGTGATCAGTTTTCACATAAGCACTATTAAAGCGCCAACCTTGTCCATATTGCTCCACATCCCATAAATAACGTTTTGGACTCGATAGACCCGTTGAACCTTCATTACCATTACGGCGACTCGCTAAACGCGCAGCTTCTTTACCAACACGACCAATAGTTGCCCATTGGAAAGCATCACGGCGCCCGCTCTGTACTGAAAAATGTTCTTTACCAAAGAAAGCTTGTGCAAATTCAACTCGACTTTCAAAAGGCTCATTATAAACTCGTTCCGGACTGCTTAAATCACGTAACTCCAGTTCATAACGTTTTTTCAAACCATCTTTTTCTTGCTTATGATCTTCTATCAAAATACCGCAAGTCCGTGAATTACCCACATCTAGAACCATATCAACGGGAATCGCTTCGATAATATCATCTGCTTTTTTGGAAACCACTTTAATATTCGGCATGGTTAAACAGGTGCCTAATATTGCTAACATATTCAAGTAATGGGCTTGATGATTTTTTAATTTCACCGCATCGGATAATTCTTCAAAATCAGTTAAACGAATTAAATGGGCTTGCTCTTTAAAAATTTCTAATAGCCACTCATTTACCCATTTGAAATCTAAAAACCATGACATTTGATCTGACTGGTATGCTAAACCAAATACCACACCTGAACGCACATCTTCCTCTGTTGGTGCTAAATACGCCACATTTTGACTGTTTGGGAACACTTTAGTATCAAATGCAAAGGTAATCCGGTGAGTATGACCATCTTGATCTGGTTCAGCTAATCGAATAATACGTACACGCGCCCAGTTATATGGACCTTCATCAAAACGATCGGGGGGAACAGTACGTAAAAATGGAATCGGCAACCAAACTCCATCAAATAACGTAAAAGAATGCTCTACACTAATATCTTGTTCAGGGGTTACAATACGTCCGGGCTGGGTTGGATCATAATAACCATCACGGACTTTATCTTCGATTAAACGGCGCAAAGGACCATTTTCACCTGAAGAAATAAAATAACCGCTACCAATATCACGCCACGCTCTTTCTTTCCAATCAATTTTCAATCCAAAATCAATAAACTGAATCCCACTATTCATGACTAGCGAGATTTCTTTGCCTAAATAATGTAATTCTGGAAGCATTTTTTATTCTCTCTTATTGTTAAACTTAATTTGTTTTCATTGACATTGGGAAACGCTGACCTTTGCCATATTCCCCTTCACAGTCTGCCGAACCACTTGCATCAGGTTTACATTTCACATTAGGCAATTGGTAAGTAGAGCCATCACTACATTTCGCTACACCTGTGTTACCAATACTTAAACTGCCCCCTTGCATAGCCGCATTCACATCACCAACACACTGCACACCATCCCCACGTTCAACTCGCACCTGTCCTTTACCTTTGTCAAATTCATATTTTAAACGCAGAGGTTTGCCAGTACTTTTATCTTGAATACCTGCTCCTGCATTCCATTGACCATTAAGGAAATCCACATTACCACTTTTGGCGCTCTCTGCTGGAATTTGCAATGGTTGATTTATCGTCTGTGGATCATTCGTTTTTTGTAACAAATCTTGTGCTTGCAAGTTATCTGCTATGTTTTTTTCTGGCTGAGTTGCTTCCGTAGCCGCTTTCTCAGTATTGTCCTTACTATTATCTGCTTGATTTAATTTGTCATTAGTTGAATCTAGCTCAGGTAATATCGTTTTATCGGCTAAAGCTGATTGATTAGTGTCTGTCGCAACTGTTGTATCTGCGACTTCAGTGCCGCGATTTAAGACTGTTTGCTCAACATCAGTACCCACCATTTTTTTACTTGGATCAACATTTAACACTAACTCACATTTTCCTGTTGGCTGTGCTGGTAACTGATCCAACTTCTCAATTAAGCGTGAGTCGGTGACTTTTTTCTTATTCACATCAGTAATCCAATTACCATTTAAAAAACGATATGAAATACCATCAAAGCAAACTCGACGCTCTACGCTAGATGTCTTGACTTTACTCACATCTGATAAAGCAGTGGTTGCGACCTCAACTTTAGGTGCCCAGTAATCACGCAAAAAGAACAACGCGAATAAGCCCAACAATAAAAATGGCAATAACCACTGTAACCAACGCCACCAAGGTTTCTTTTCCTCAATCACAGGCATTGGCTCGGCAACAGCAGGAACAGGCTCACGTACAACGGGCTTTAAACTTAAAAATGGATTGCCATAAAGCTCAGTACTTTTCTCAACAAATCCCCAAAAAGTAATGACAGGCTTATTATTGACTAAATAGACATATTCAGGACTGGGAAAACGAAGCGCTTTTAAATTATCTGGATCACTAATATCAGCTGGATTGTTATTGCCACATAATAAGCGAGAAAAAAGAAGC
This sequence comes from Pasteurella oralis, assembly GCF_042681465.1. Lineage (NCBI taxonomy): Bacteria > Pseudomonadati > Pseudomonadota > Gammaproteobacteria > Pasteurellales > Pasteurellaceae > Pasteurella > Pasteurella oralis. Next base: position 52,571 of record NZ_JBHUFP010000002.1, on the reverse strand, counting down.
AGGTCACCTTGCAAATTGTCTGTATTTTTCAATTTTAAACCGAACTGCAGCATTGCCTGTTCAAATTGACTTAATTCTGCAAATGCAGCGGCACGTTCTTCCTCTGTCGCAGAAGTCCAAGGAATAATCATATAGTTACCATCAGGACGTTCCGATTCAAATGGTACATACCAGTCGATCTGACTCCCTTGATCATTACGTTGTGGGATAGCAAGATAATTGGCAAACTTTTTCCCAATGTGTTTATCCTCAGGATCCTTGACTCTGAACTTAATCGCCTCACGCAATTGTGGCGCTACCGCATATACTGGGGTGCCATCTTGTCCAAGTGCGGTGTAATTTTTTACATCACCGCTACGTAATAAAGCACTTAACATAGATTATCCTTGTTCAACTTGATCACAATAAATACAAAATAGTTATAAATATTGCACTATATCCAAAGGATTTTAATAATCTTGGCATAGAAATGCAAAGAGTTTGTACTTTTTTACACCACTTTACATCACTAAGATTTGTATTGATATCAATGATCTAAAAAAATAAATAAGGAAATTGAGAAAAACTTATTTTTAATAACTGATATTTATTTTGCAATAAATTTTATAAATTCTGCAAAAAGCACTTGATACTGTTTATTCATACAGGTAATATACACCTCAAATTCTGATGATGATTTTATTGAGGATTCAACAATGGCGACAAAAGAAGAAAAGAATAAGGCTTTAGCAGCCGCATTAGGTCAAATTGAAAAACAATTTGGTAAAGGCTCAATTATGAAATTGGGTGATACCCAAGCCTTAGATGTTGAAGCCGTTTCAACAGGTTCATTAAGTTTAGACGTCGCACTAGGTATTGGTGGCTTACCAATGGGACGTATTGTTGAGATTTTTGGACCAGAATCGTCTGGTAAAACGACTTTAACTCTTTCGGTCATTGCACAGGCACAAAAAGAAGGCAAAACTTGTGCATTCATTGATGCTGAACATGCATTAGATCCCATTTATGCTGCTAAGCTAGGCGTTAATGTCAATGAATTATTAGTTTCGCAACCAGATAATGGTGAACAAGCTTTAGAAATTTGTGATGCTTTAGTACGTTCAGGTGCTGTTGATGTCATTATCGTAGACTCCGTCGCTGCCTTAACACCAAAAGCAGAAATTGAAGGTGAAATGGGTGATTCCCACATGGGTTTACAAGCACGCTTAATGTCACAAGCACTGCGTAAGCTCACGGGGCAAATTAAAAATTCAAATTGCTTAGTTGTCTTCATTAACCAAATTCGTATGAAAATTGGTGTCATGTTTGGTAATCCTGAAACCACGACAGGTGGTAATGCCTTAAAATTCTATGCTTCTGTGCGTTTAGATATTCGCCGCACAGGCGCTATTAAAGATGGCGAAGAAGTGATTGGTAACGAAACTCGTGTGAAAGTAGTGAAGAACAAAGTTGCTGCGCCATTCCGTCAAGTCGACTTCCAAATTCTTTATGGACAAGGCATCTCAAAAACAGGTGAACTGATCGAGCTTGGTGTAAAACATAAATTAGTGGATAAATCCGGTGCTTGGTATGCTTACAATGGCGAAAAAATTGGACAAGGTAAAGCTAATGCCATGAAATGGTTAGACGAACACCCAGAAGAAGCGTTAGCACTGGAAACGAAACTACGTAATGAATTATTAGCTAATCCAGAAAAAGTACTTGCCGCAGATATTGCTGAACAAAATAATGCAGAAATGGATTCAGATTACTAATCCATCATCGAGTCAAATAGGATGAAATAAAGTGCGGTTGAAATTTGCCAAAAATTGACCGCACTTTTTGCTTATCATCTACACTTTATTACAAAGGTCTATTACAGGAAAAACACCATGTCATCACAAGCGCTTAATTATGTCATCAGTTTATTAGCGCGCCGCGAATATAGTGAATTTGAGATCCGTTGTAAAATGCAAGAAAAACACTTTTCTGAACAGGAAATTGATGAAGTATTAGCGTATTGCCAACAAAAAAACTGGCAGAATGATCAACGCTTTACTGAAAATTATCTTATTTTTCGTGCACAACGTGGCTATGGATTCAGTCGAATAAAACAAGAATTACAACAATTGAAAGGTATTAATTCTGTTGTCATTCAGCAAGCATTGAATGAAGCTGAGGTTAATTGGTCTGAATTGGCCTTCAATCTGCTGCGTAAAAAATTTCCTGGTTTTGCTACGATTTCAGATCTTAAAATAAAACAAAAAATATGGCACTATATGCTTTCCCATGGCTTTAGACCAGAAGATTTTTCGGATTATATAGGTAATGGTATTGAAGAATAACACGATTTTCAGGTAATAAGAAAAAAGCAGATCAAAATGATCTGCCTTCTAAATTAGCTTAACTAGCTTTCTCAATAAACACTCAACATCATTGTACACTCACACATTAGCTTACTTACTTTCTAAAAGTGCGGTCGGATTTTCTTCAATTTTATCGCTTTCAGTTTTTAAACTTGAAACTGCCATCGCTTCTTTTAACCCTTCTTCACGCACTTGCTGTGCTAGTGTATTTTCACCAACTTGCTCAAATACATACGCCGCCATATTTACATCTGTTGGCTCTAGTTGGGTTCTATGCGCAATCACCTGTTTAAATGCTTCACTCGCATGTATAAAGTCATTATTACGCACATATAAATAACCTAACGCACGATTAACACAACATTGCGCACTTTCACTCGCTTTATTCGCACGCTTTTCCATTAGCTTAATGAGTTTACTATTATCTTCAGGCTGTAAACGTGCAATTTGCGCACAAAGTAATTTATTTTCTGGGCTTTGCTCTTCAACTTTTTTCAATGCTTCTAATGTCAATTCATAAGCTGTTTCATGATCATTACAATCAATCAAACGTTGAATTAAGCCAATTTTCACAAATAAATCATTACGACGTTTACGCGGTTGATCATTCCACCAAGCCAATAAACCATCGACACCTTCTTCATGCATTTTTTCATCAAGTAAGCCATCTTCTACTTGACGCTGCAAGGCAGTAAATTCTTCTGCTGAATACAAACCTGAGTTTTCAACTTGATCTAAAATCTTATCTAATGCCAAATATGCTTTTGATTTTAAATAAATTTCAACAGCTAACTTCAATACCTCTTTATTACGACTAGTCATTACTAACAAGCTATCAACTGAACTACGCGCAGCTGGTAACTTACCTTGTTGTAATAAAATACGAGTGCGTGCTAATTCAACAATTAAGCTGTCTGAGCCTGCAATTTCCGTTGCTTCCATTAAATAACGGTTCGCATTAAATTCATCCCCACGCTGCTGCGCTGCTTCAGCTGCTTTAATAAAATTCAATACAGGTTCATCAGAATGTTTTGCGTTTTTACCAATCAGTTTTTCTGCTTTTGAATAATCTCCTTCATTCATTCGCATTAAACCTTCAAGAGTTTGTCTTTGTGCTTTAGCACGTTTACGACGTGAGAACCAGCTATATGTATTACTACTTAAACGACAAAAACGGGTAATAATTAACTCAATGCCATAAATGATTGCCATTGCGATTACAAAGAACACAACTAACATGGTAATCGACATTTCAATGTTATAGTTGCTAGTTTCAATTAATACATAACCTTGTTTGCCCGATAAATAAGGACCTGCAATCAATCCCGCCAGTAACACCAGCATTAAAAATAGTACTCTAAACATAATCTATTTCCTCTACTGTTGCTCAGTGGTTGATGTATTATCATCGTTTTTCGGTGTATCACCAGCTGGTTGTTCTGTTAAGGCTTTATCAACAGAAATCTCAATTTTCTGCACTTCTTGCGATTGCTTATTAAGCAATTTATCTAATACATTCAAGCTAGAAAGTTGATTCGGTACATCAATATAAATCGATTGTTCTGCTAACTCATCTACGCTTTTCAAGAAGCTTTGTGCAAGCTCAGAGCTAGTATCAAAATAGCTTCTAACCCAAGAAGCGACGGTTTCTAAAGATTGCTTATATAAATCATCTTGCTGACGCGGCACCGCCATGATAGCGATTTGTAAACGTAAACGTATATTCTCACGTAAATAAATATCCTGATTTGGTGCTAACAAAGCTTTATCATGTGAATTTCTTGGCGTAATACGAATAAAATGATTCAAAAATGACGTTGCACTTTTCTCAGCATTTTCTTTCCAATCATCTAAAGAATCTGTTAATTTTTGATTAGCTGAATCAACTTCATCAAAATTCACATCAAGTACCGTTAATTCATCAAGATTATTTGCTAATTGAGATAAACGCTGCATGATAGCATTTTGATCGACATTATTGACTGCTAGCAATTGTTTTAAATCTTGATTAATTGCTGTGCGCACACTCACAACACGAGGATCTGACACTTTTTCTAACGCCTCATCTGCAACTTTAAGTAACGAAATACTCGTTTCTACATCATTATCTAATACCAACTTACGTAGTGCATTATTTAACAGAAAATCAGCTTCAGATAATAACCAATCATTTGGCTGCTGCGGTTTGCTTGCAGAGCTAAGACGATTAACCTGATTCTGTAATGACGAAATCACATGCTCTTTCACTGCAAGTTCTTTTTGCAATAAAAGTAATTTTTCATCTACCATACGATTTGCTTCAACTAATTGTGCAATTTGTTGACGCTCCTGATCAAAAGAAGGGATATCAATACTTGGCGCTACCATTGCTTGACCTGCCTTATATTCAAGTGCGGTCAGTTTTTGATGAATTTGGTCCACTTGTTGTAAACCAAAATAATAACCAGCGCCACCAAGCCCGAGTGCAACAAGTAAGGCAAGCAAGGCAATACCTGTTCCGCCTTTCTTAACTACCACTGTTTCAACTCGCTTTTGTGCTTCAACAGACATACTCTCTGGTTGTGAGATATTTTGCTTCGGATCTTGTTCTTTCACTTTCTTCGAATCCTTTTTCTCTCCAGTTGCTACTTTAGATGTATCTTTTGGCTTTTGTGGTACTTTTTGCCCTACAGCCGCCTTCTCTGTTTCCACAACAACCTTCTCATTATGCTTTTTCTGTTCTGGCATGCCAGTATCATTCTTTGGCACTTCATTAATGTCAGAAGAAGTTATTTTATTTTCAGCCATAATAATACCCATTTCCCTTATGATAATTAGAATTCAAAGCAAATCAGCTTGAACATAATAATGTTTGTAGTAAATGCTGATTATCTGCACGCGGCGAAACTACAATATCTTGCCACCCTAAATTATGTGCTAAATTCGCAAGACGCTGACTCACCGTCACGAGCTGGCAACTTTTTAACCAATTATGTTCGCTTTCTGGTACAAAATCCACAAGATAGTGCAAAATTTCTGCACTGGTTGCGACAATCCTCTGAATACCCGCACGTTTACAAATACTCATTTGTTCTGCATTGTTATACTCAATCGGCACACGCTGATAACATTCTAGCGTATCCACTTTTGCCCCACGCAATTGTGCTTGCTCAGAAAAATATTCGCGTCCACCATTACCACGCAAAATCAATATATGCTTGTCTGCAATATCTTGCATCAAAGCTAATTCAAGTAACCCTTCACTGGTTTCTTGCTGTTGTGGATAAAAAATTGCATGTTCTATTTGACTTGCAAAATATTCAGCTGTACGCTGTCCAACCGCGAAATACAGCAACTCATGACGCCAAGAAAAACCCGTATTTTTAAAAGTTTGCGTTGCATAATCAACAGCATGTTTCGAAACAGCAAAAACATAGTCACCCGCTTTTAATTGTGAAAATTTATGCGGCAATGCATTTAATTCTCGGCCAGCTTCAATCGTAAATAATGGCAAATGAATTGCAAATACACCTGCTTGAATCAACATTTCCGCTAATTGTGCCCCACGCTCATCGGGGCGAGTGACTAATACTGCCATTGTTTATTCTTCCTTTCCTTATTCTGAATAAAGTTTGTGCAAAATTTTATCAGCACCTTGCTGTAAAAGCTGTTCGGCAATTTGAATACCCAAAATTTCGGCATTTTCGACCGCACTTTTACCTTCAGCACGCATGATAGTAGAGCCATCCAATTCCCCTACTAATGCACGTAAATAAAGCTGTCCTTGTGTCAAAATCGCATAACCTGCAATCGGTACTTGGCAACCACCCTGCAAATGCATATTCATTGCTCTTTCAGCTAGTACGCAATAAGTGGTTTCCATATCCGCCAAAGGCGCAAGCAGCTGTTGAACGTCATGATCATCCATACGGCATTCAATTCCTACTGCACCCTGCCCTACGGCGGGTAAACATTGTTCTGTTTCAATAAAAGAAGTCATTCGCTGTTCTAAACCCAGACGAATCAAACCTGCCGCAGCTAAAATAATCGCATCATATTCACCATTATCTAGCTTAGCTAAACGTGTACCAACATTGCCACGCAATGAATGAATTTGTAAATCAGGACGTAATTGTTTTAATTGACATTGGCGACGTAGACTAGAAGTCCCGACAACAGCACCTTGTGGTAATTCCAGCAAAGTACGGTATGAATTTGATACAAATACATCTCTTGGATCTTCACGTTGACAAATAACGCTCAAACCAAGCCCTTCAGGGAAGTACATTGGGACATCTTTCATTGAATGGACTGCAATATCCGCTTCACCATTCAGCAACGCGGTTTCAAGCTCTTTCACAAAAAGCCCTTTACCACCAATTTTTGCTAACGGCGTATCTAAAATCACATCACCTTTAGTCACCATTGGCACTAATTCAACCTGTAAATCAGCATGAATCTGTTGTAAACGTGCTTTGACATAATTCGCTTGCCATAACGCAAGTGGGCTTTGACGAGTGGCGATTTTTAAGAGTTTTTTTGTCATCATCACAACCATTTTAGGCATAATAATCTGCTCTTATCCTATCATTGTTCCGTTTAAATGTCAGTTTCCATTTAAATTTTTTGCTTTAATTTAGACCAGATGTTAGAGTAGCGGGGCAAAGTAAATCGCAGCATAAATTAGTGGGATATTATTTGAATTACGATCTCTTTAGTGCGAAGAAAAAAGTTGAATATTTAGATAATCTACGTATTGAACGAGCATTATCTGGATCTTCAAATGAATTTCAGCATGTCTTTCAACTACTTACGTTGTTATTACATATTAATCATCCTAACGTACCGGGTTATGTCGCTGACGCACCGGCTGGGATTGTTGACTTTGAACTTTCTCATTATCAAAAACAATACCTCACGCAAACTGTCCCTAATTTGGATCTCAACCAACCTCTTATTCCATCTTTTTCATACCGCGGCTTTAATGCTATTTTAGGTGTTTATGTAATGGGGAGTATTGCTTCAATCTCACAAACAGAAGCATCAGATCTAGATACTTGGGTGTGTCATCGTGAAGAGCTAAGTTTGGCAGAAAAAGAAGCCTTACAAAAAAAAGCCACACTTATCGAACAATGGGCGATGCAACTTGGCGTTGAAGTAAATTTTTATTTAATTGATCAACAACGCTTCCGTTGTTTCCGTTATGCAGAACCACTCACAGCCGAAAACTGTGGTTCAGCACAATACATGTTGTTATTAGATGAATTTTATCGTTCAGCGATTCGTTTAGCTGGAAAACCATTACTCTGGCAACATTTATTAGTCGAAAGAGAAGAACGCTATGAAAGCGAAGTTGAACACTTAAGTAAAACGCAACAAATTAATTTGCGAGATTGGGTTGATTTTGGTGGGCTTGGACAATTTTCTGCCAACGAGTATTTTGGAGCCAGTTTATGGCAACTCTACAAAGGAATTGATGCGCCCTATAAATCAGTTATCAAAATCTTGTTATTAGAAACCTATTCCTCTGAGTATCCTAATACCTATTTAATTGCTCGTGAATTTAAAGAAGAATTACTCACTGGCAAACTCAATCCGAGTCACAATTTTGATCCTTACTTAGCGATGTTACAACGCGCAACTCGCTATTTAACTGCACATAATGAACTTAAGCGGCTTGGCTTTGTACGCCGCAGTGTTTATCTTAAAGCCACTGAAGGGGTTGATTGGCAAGCACCTGAAACCAAGACAAATTGGCGTATCCAATATTTACAAAAATTAGTTAAAGAATGGGATTGGTCCGATGCTTTAATCAACGATCTTAATCAACGTGCGCACTGGAAAATCAAACAAGTTAAAAAAGCACATAACAGCCTGATCAAATTCTTAATGTTAAGTTATCGCAACTTAGTGACATTTGCGCGTAAGCATAAAGTGAACTCAAGTATCATGCCGCAAGATATTAGTGTTTTAACACGCAAGCTTTATACTGCTTTTGAAGAATTACCGGGCAAAATCACACTACTTAATCCGCAAATTTCAATGGATTTATCGGAGAAAAATCTCTTATTTTTTGAAGTGAAAAATAACAAAACCTTCAAAGATGGATGGTATGTAATCAACCAAACGCCAAATGTAAAAGGTTTTGTTCAAAAACGTTATACCGAATACAGTAAAAGTTTAAATAAACTCGTAGCATGGGCTTATTTTAATCGCATTTTAACTGCCAATACTAATTTACATATTATTAGTCAAAATGTGTCTTTAACCACTTTGCGCAACTTTGTTACTGACTTACGTCTTTCTTTTCCTGCAACAGTGTCATCTGCTACTAACGAAAATCTAGCACATTCTTGTGAAATTCGCAGTTTAATTGTCGCAGTAAACCTCACTGTTGACCCAACTAAACAAATTAAACAAGCGAAAACACGTATTCAAGCAAGCGATTTATTTAGTTTTGGTCCAAAAGAAGAAAGCTTAGTGGGAAGTATTGATATCACTTACCGTAATTTATGGAATGAAATACGCACCTTACATTTTGAAGGTCCTAACGCGATTTTATTAGCGCTTAAAGTACTATCGAATAAAATTCATCGGGGCGCACCCTCACCTAAATTTGTACAAGTATTTTGTTATAGTCAACGCTATCGCAAAACCTTGCGGAATATCGTGACCGCCTTAATTAATCGCTGTATTAGTATTCAAATTGGTACTAGCTTACCCCCCCAAAATAATTTGTTACGTGTCGCAGGTAAAAACTGGCAATTTTTCTTTGAAGAAAGAGGAATCAGCTTACAAGAAATCCATAATAATACTGTTGTTGAAACAACAGAATTTGATACCGCACTACAAACTGAAATAGAAGAAAAAGAAATCGCACTACCTGACCATTCGCGTAGCTATCCACCTGAAATCGATCATTTTGCTAGTGAAGGCTTTTTGCAATTTTTCTTTGAAGATAATTCAGATGGATCGTTTAATGTTTACATTTTAGATGAAGCCAATCGAATTGAAATTTACCGCAATTGCGATGGACAGAAAGAACAAAAAATCCTTGAGATTAATCATATTTATCAGTCTTCAGGCTTGGATGAAAATAATAATCCGTATAAAATTGTGCAGCGCGATTTTAACTATCCACAATTTTATCAGTTACTATCACAACAAAATGGAATTAAAATTGTCCCATTCCACAGCCGATTAGCAATGTCATAACCACACACTGGGGGTTACATGTTAGAAAAAACAAAAGTCTTGATTATCGATGATCATCCATTGATGCGTCGAGGAATCAAACAACTTATGGAACTAGAAGATGATTTTGAAGTCGTCGCTGATGCAGGTAGCGGCAGTGAAGGTATTACATTAGCATTACAAACCCAACCTGATCTGATCATTCTTGATCTCAATATGAAAGGATTATCTGGTTTAGATACCTTAAAAGCTTTACGCGCAGAAGGTATTGACGCACGTATTTTAATCTTAACTGTATCAGATCTCAAAAGCGATATTTTCACGTTAATTGACGCTGGTGCTGATGGATACTTATTAAAAGATACTGAACCTGATGCACTATTAAGCCAAATTAAACGTATTGCTCAAGGCGAGATCATCTTAAGCGATTCGATTAAAGATGCCCTGCTTGAACGTCAAACTGCAACAGATCCAATGTATTCATTAACCGATCGTGAAATGGATGTGCTACGCTTAATTGCCACAGGCTTATCGAATAAACAAATTGCAGGTCAATTATTCATCTCTGAAGAAACCGTTAAAGTACATATCCGTAATCTATTACGTAAGCTCAATGTTCATTCACGCGTAGCTGCAACAGTCCTTTATTTTGAACATAAAGGGTTATAATTCTTCCTTCTATTTGAAAAAGCCAATTATTTTTCATGATTGGCTTTTTTTATAAAAAAATTTGCTAAAATTTTCAAAAAAACTACCGCACTTTGCGTTGCCAAAGCCGCTGTTTAACAGGTACACTAAAGTAATTTTTGATTTGGGGAACTTATGAAATTATTAAGGAATACAACGGCATGGTTTACGACTAAAGTAGCCATATTAAGTGCGATAATATTAAGCACACCTTCTTCCTTTGCACAAATCAATTTACAAATACAAGGCATCAAAAATACCCAATTAAATGACAATGTGCGCCTTTATACCGCTATGATTGACAAAGAAGAAGCCGATGGTTCAGAACGCCACAAACAATTAGTACGAGAAGCTATTGATAAAGGCTTACGTGCATACGGCTATTATCAAAACCAAATTGATTTTCAACTCACCAAACCTCCCTCACCACCAGCAAAAGAGATACTCATTGCGCATGTCACCATCGGTAAACCTGTAAAAATTGCAGCAACAGATGTCAAAATTGAAGGCGAAGCTAAACAAGATCCCGAATTCGCTAAATTAGCTAAAAATTTACCTCCAGCAGGTACCATCCTCAACCACGAAACTTACGATGATTATAAAAATAGCCTACAAAAGTTAGCTATCAGCCGCGGTTATTTTGATGGTGATTTCTTATTATCTCGCCTCGAAGTCATGCCTTCTACTTTACAAGCATGGTGGCGTTTAATCTATGATAGCGGCGAGCGTTATCATTTTGGTGAAGTCACGTTCGAAAATGCTCAAATACGTGAAGATTATCTACGTAATATGATCAACATTAAAAAAGGTGATCCTTACCTAATTAATGATCTCTCTACGTTAACTAATAACTATACTTCCTCAAACTGGTTTAGTTCTGTTTTATTACAGCCTGATTTAGATGAAGACAATAAAATTGTTAATGTCGATGTTTTACTCCAACCACGTAAAAAAAATAGTATGGAAGTGGGAATTGGCTGGGCATCAGATGTGGGACCACGTTTACAATTAGGTTGGACTAAACCTTGGATTAATAATCGAGGTCATAGCTTCCGAACAAATTTATATGTTTCAGCACCGAAACAAACCCTAGAGGCAACTTATAAAATGCCGTTACTTAAAAACCCGTTAAATTATTACTATGAGCTATCAACGGGTTTTGAGAATGAAAATAAAAATGATACTGAATCCTTTGCTTCAACTTTTTCTGCAATCCGTTATTGGAATCATGCAGCAGGTTGGCAACATTCATTTGGTTTACGCGTTCGTTACGACTCTTTTATTCAAGCCAATGTCAAAGATAAAACTCTCCTAGTTTATCCAACCGCATCACTCAGACGTACTCGCCTACAAGGTGGTTTATTCCCAACTTGGGGGGATGCACAAAATATCACTGTGGATTTAGGTCGCACTTGGTGGCTATCTGATGTGGATTTCTTCAAAATACAAGGTTCTAGTCTATGGGTTCGCACCTACTTACACAACCATCGTGTTGTCACTCGCCTTGAGCTAGGTTGGTTACATACTAAAGATATTAAACGTATCCCACCAGCGCTGCGATTTTTTGCAGGAGGTGATCGTAGTGTCCGTGGTTATGGTTACAAAAAAATTGCGCCTAAAAATGCAAATAACAAATTAGTCGGTGGTTCACGTCTTTTAACTGGTAGTCTTGAATACCAATATCAAGTTTACCCTGATTGGTGGCTAGCCACTTTTGCCGATACAGGACTTGCAGCTAATATGTTTAGCGCAAAAGAATTACGCTATGGTGCAGGTATGGGAGTGCGTTGGACATCACCTGTTGGTGCAATCAAATTTGATATTGCTACCCCAATACGCGATAAAGACAACAGCAAAAATATTCAATTTTATATTGGACTTGGTGCAGAACTGTAACTAGCAATAAACGATTTCAGGATATTCAGCGGACAACAAAATGACAGAGCAAATAGACACAGAAAAGACAAATCATGCAACCACTCCAGCAGCCTCCAAAGCGAAAAAACCGCTTTGGCGCCGACTGTTATGTACAGTAAGTGCGGTCATTATTTTGCTCATTTTGCTGTTAGTGATGTTACTTGCAACCAGTACTGGTCAGCGCTGGCTCATTCAGCTCGCAGATAAATCACTAGATAGTTTGTCTATTGCACAAATTGAAGGGGGCTTACAAGAGGGGTTAGTCCTCAATAATGTTCGTTTTGAATCAGCTGGTGTAACAACACAGCTCACTCAAGCACGCTTACAATTGGATTTTGCTTGTTTATGGAATTTACATATTTGCCTAAATGATATCAGTTTGCATGAACCGCATATTCAAGTAAACACTGCGCTTTTGCCGACCTCTGAAAGCAAAAAAGACAAGACCTCTACTCCAATGCGGCGTATTGATTTGCCAGTTTCAGTGCAAATCGACAACTTGTTAGTCGATCAATTACGTCTGGTATTAGATGGTAACAGCATCGATTTAACGCGCTTTCAAACTGCGGTTAGCTTAACAAATGAATCTGGACTCGTCCTTGAACCAACAACTATTGATACACTTCTCGTTAAAATCATTGCACAAGCAGAAAAAGACGTTATAAGTAAACCAGTACAAGAAAAACAACCAATTGACTGGGCAAAAATCGAACAAAGTTTAACACCACCATTACTGGCAAAACTAGAACAGGTGGATCTACCTTTTAATATTCAACTAAAAGAGATTCAAGGTAAAAATTGGCAATATCAATATCTCAATGAGGATCAACATCAACAAATTGATATTCCTCAAGTTCAGCTACAAGCTGAGGCAATAGGCCATACAGTAAAATTACATCAGCTCAATATCCAAAGTTCTTTAGCTGATATACAAGGACATGGCGAGCTGCAACTCAACCAAAATTTTCCAATTGAATTCGTACTAAAAAGCCATATCCATCATCTAACACAAAATGACAACACGCTTTTACCAGAAAGCCTGCTTAATTTAGTTCTTTCGGGAAATTTGAAAAAACAGACCGCACTTTCACTAGAAACGACAGGGGCAGTCAATGCTAATCTAAACGGACTTGTTGCACTTAATCAAGCAAAGACCCCTTTTGAGCTAAGATTAGCCGCTCAAGATTTCCGCTATCCTTTTGACACGGCTGAATCCGATCCCCTGCAAGTACCACAACTTAATTTAACTATTAGCGGTGACTTACTTAATTATCAATTACAACTTAATACCACTGCACAAGGTATGAATGTGCCTAAAACAGCACTCAATTTACAAGCAAAAGGCGAACTACAATTTATCGAAATTGAGCAACTGCATGTAGATACACTCAAAGGCACTGCCAATATGCAAGGTAAAATTGGTTGGCAAGATGGCTTACAATGGTATAGTGATTTACAGCTTGATAAATTAAATCTCAGTGATTATGTCGCAGGCTTACCGACGATTCTGTCTGGTAACTTATTTTCAACGGGTATCATCAGCGATCAAGTGACCTTGTTTGATATTCCAGCATTAGATTTACATGGAACCTTATCCAATCGCCCTCTAACTTTAAAAGGTGTCATCAGTATTGGTGCTGAAACAGGATTTCGCAACCCACTTTTAAAAGCACCTAACCTATTACTCACTTATGGCACTAATAATGTCACTGCGACTGGCGTAATAGGCAAAAAATCGGATCTTAACTTAGCGATTAATGCGCCTGATTTACGTGGTCTCATCCCTAATTTATCAGCAAGCCTACAAGGTAAGGTCAATCTAACGGGCAATATTACTCAACCTATCGTTGATATTGATTTGATGGGCAATCAAATTAAATTTGATGAACTTAAACTCAATAAAATTCACTTAAAAGGTCAAGCAGATCTGGCAAACCAAAGCCAAGGGCAGCTTGATTTTCAAGTTGATAACTTTAATTATGGTGACGTGAAACTCAATTATGCCACATTGGCATTAACTGGTAATGAAAGTGATCACCAACTGAGTATCAACTCACAAGGCACACCTGTTGCACCGAAATTTAATCTCAAAGGCAGCTTTGATCGTGCTGAACAAGTTTGGCAAGGCACATTAAGCCAAGTCGTAATTCAATCTCTTGTGGGTCAGTGGAATACTAATCAAAATATCACCTTGGCTTATGACAATAAAATGACACAAACAGATATTAACGCCCATTGCTGGCAAAGCCCAAATATTGAACTGTGTTTCCCACAAAATTTCAGCGTAGGTAAAACAGGTGAAGTGCCTTTCCAGCTGAAAAAATTCAACTTGGCGTTAGTCAATCAATTTATTAAACAAGAACTCCTCAGTGGACAACTACAAAGCCAGGGTAAAGTAGCGTGGTTTACTGATAAGCCCGTTGAATTAACAATGCAGCTTAACGGCGATAACTTATCTTTAGCACAAAAAATTGATTATCGAACCTTTAAGCTTGCCATGCCAAAACTCACGTTAAATGCAGACTTACAAAATAATAATTTAGCCGTTAAATCTAGTTTATTATTACAAGATCAAGGCAATATCACCGCTAATTTAGAAATCAAAGACTTAGTTAAAGCACGCCAATTAGGTGGCGCATTAATTATCCATAAACTCAACTTAAATTTAATTAACCAGTTACTTTCAAATAATGAAAAACTTAATGGCGATATCACTGCGAACTTAAAATTTGCAGGCACGTTAACTGCCCCAAATCTCAATGGCGAATTTAACATTAACAACCTCACTGCCAAAATGAAATCCCTACCATTTGATATTAATGGGGGTGGAATAGCATTACATTTTCTTGGCAACCGCTCTACTCTGCGTGGTCATCTACAAACACCAGATAGCCGCCTTAATTTAGATGGCGAAGCAAGCTGGCAAAATTTAGACAATTGGAATTCACGTTTACATGCCCAAGCAGATCAGTTTAAAGTCGATATTCCTGCCATAGCGAAACTCAAAATCAGCCCAAATATTGAAGTAAAAGCAAACCCAAAACGTTTAGAATTAGCGGGTAATATTGATATTCCATGGGCAAGAATCGAAATTGAAAACTTGCCTGAAACAGTCGTGTCAGTCAGTGCGGATGAAGTGATTTTAGATGGTAAGTCCAAACCTAAAATTAGCGCCAACTTACCTGCCAAAACCAAATCAGGTATGGAAATTCTCTCTGACTTAAAAATTAATATTGGACGAGATGTCTATCTTAATGCCTATGGATTAAAAACGAATTTGCATGGTTTACTCAGCGTCAAACAAGAAAAAGGTAATTTAGGACTATTTGGTCAAGTCAATCTAAGCAATGGACGCTACGCTTCTTTCGGACAAGATCTTTTGATCCGCAAAGGCATGATCAGCTTCTCTGGACAACCCTCACAGCCAATGCTAAATATCGAGGCGATCCGCAACCCAGAATCGATGGATACCTCTGGTATTATCGCAGGTATTAAAGTTCTCGGTTTAGCTGAAAGCCCAGAAATTAAAGTGTTCTCAGAACCGGGAATGTCACAGGATCAGGCCCTTTCCTATGTACTCACAGGTCGTTCACTAGAAAATAGTGGCGAAGCAGGCTCTGGCGGCTCAATGGGTGCTGCGCTATTAGGACTTGGTTTAGCGAAAAGCGGAAAAGCCATAGGTGGTTTAGGACAGGCTTTTGGTATTCAAGATCTCAATTTAGGTACACAAGGAGTAGGGGACAGCTCAAAAGTGGTAGTCAGCGGTAATATTACACCACGCTTACAAGTCAAGTATGGTGTTGGCTTATTTGATGGTTTAGCCGAATTTACAGTCCGTTACCGCTTACTACCAAAATTGTATTTACAATCGGTTTCAGGTGTAACACAAGCCGTTGATTTGCTCTATCAATTTGAATTTTAAGGAATAACATGAATAACGAAAATCTGATGGCAAAAGTGACCGCACTGACTCCTCTGCCGCGCACTGAAGCCAGAGAAATAGCGGCAATCGATCTTGGTTCAAATAGCTTTCACATGATCGTCGCCCGTATTATGAATGGCTCTATTCAAATTCTGTCACGCTTAAAGCAAAAAGTGCAATTAGCAGAAGGCTTGGATGAAAACAACGTGTTAAGCCAAGCAGCAATCACACGTGGTGTCAATTGTTTAGCCTTATTTGCCGAACGCTTACACGGCTTTGCCCCTGAAAATGTGAATGTGGTGGGCACTTATACCCTACGTCGCGCAGTCAACAATCAAGAATTTCTACGTCAAGCCAAAGCGGTTTTTCCTTATCCAATTAACATCATCACAGGCAAAACTGAAGCGAAAACCATTTATGCTGGTGTGTCACACACTCAACCTGAAATGGGCAAGAAATTAGTAGTCGACATTGGTGGTGGTTCTACTGAAATGATTATTGGTGAAAATTTCACGCCGTTGTTGGCAGAAAGTCGCCACATGGGCTGTGTCAGCTTTGCTAAACAATTTTTCCCAAATGGTGTAATTAGCCAACAGCACTTTAACAACGCTCGCCAAGCAGCATTAATGAAAATTGAAGACTTAGCTTTTGAATACCGTAATTTAGGCTGGGATGTCGTGCTTGGTTCTTCTGGCACAATCAAAACCGTTTATCAAGTGATTATGGCGAATATTGATCCTAACGGTATCATCACCCCACAACGTATTAATCAACTTATTGAACGTACGTTACAAAGTAATCATTTTGGGGTCCTCAAATTATCTGGTCTGATTGAGGAACGCGCTGATGTCTTTGTTCCCGGTTTAGCGATTTTAAGTGCAGTATTTGACACTTTTGGCATTCAACAAATGCGTTATTCTGATGGAGCCCTACGCGAAGGTGTCATGTATAGTCTGGAAAAAAATTTCCAAGTCACCAATATTCGCCAACGTACTGCTTTTGGTTTAGCAGAACAATTTGCCATTGATCAAGCCCAAGCTGAACGCGTTTACCAAAGCGCAAAATTACTTTGCTCACAATACACCAACTGGCAAAAACATGAGCTAGCAGAAGAAATGAGCGAAATTTTGCTGTGGGCTGCAAGACTACATGAAGTTGGGATTGTGATTAATCACAAGGGTATGCAAAAACATTCCGCATACATCTTACAAAATATCGAACTTCCTGGTTTCGATAAAGAACAACAACGTTTATTAACCACTTTAGTGCGTTACCAAATTAACTTATTCAAACTAAGCGATTTAACGAAATTTGCCCGCTACCATGAACAAGATGTGTTAGCTTTAGTACGCTTACTCCGCTTAGCAATTATGCTCAATAAATCACGTCAAGCGACCGAAAAAACCGAACAAATTTCGCTAAAAACTGACCGCACTTTAACTCATTGGCAGCTCACTTTTGCTAACGGCTATTTACCACATACACCATTAGTCCATAACGAACTGAAAGCAGAAAAACGTTTACTAAATGACATTGGTCTTGAAATCAGCTTCCGCTAAAATACACTATAAAAAAGAGTGTAGAAAATCTATATTCGTATTCTGATTTTCGTTTAATGTTACTTTGCTCGTATGTGCAATTATGATATTTACTATCTTACTAGATGGCTTAGAAACTCCCCCATCTGCCTGGTTTGCCGCTCATTGTGTTAAACATCGTATAGGTGGCTTAGAAATTCGGATTAGTTAAATAGCAGGACAACTTACCGTTAAACGTCGTATAGATGGCTCAGAAAATTTCGCTTTGCGTATCACGCCATAAGTTTTGAGTCACCACTTTTAGATGATTTAAAATTTAAGATAAAATTCTCGAGTAAGGGCGACAAAATCAGGGTGATATTGGTTGTTTTTATCGTAAATCATTATTTGACTTTGCTGTGTTATTTCAGGTTGTTGAGAGAAGGTAAGCAGTAAGCGTTGTGGCAATTTGCCATGTTTAGTGATGACTTCGCAGTATTGCGTACAATAAAGTGCGGTCTGTTTTAGCAATGTTTTGCCTGCCTCATAAGGAAGTACTAAACTAATTTTACCCTGTTCAGCAAGGCATTGGGAGGCAAAATTAAGCCAATCTGCGTGTGTTTGCTTTTGAGTATAACGCGCAAGATGACGTTGTGCTGTACGACAAGCAACGCCTTGCGGAAAATAAGGGGGATTAGTAACAATTAAATCAAATTTTTCTTTTGTATTGAGGCAAAAGTCGGCTACGTCTTCAGCAAATAAACTCACCTTGGCTGACCATTTGGATTGTTTAATGTTAGCTTGTGCTTGTAAAAAAGCCGCATGATCTAATTCAATCGCCCAAATATGGCTTGCAACCGAACTACGTTGTGCCAACATTAAGGCAATTAATCCTGTGCCTGTACCAAGATCTAATACATGTTTAGCATGTTGTACTTCTACCCAAGCGCCTAATAAAATGCCATCTGTGCCAACTTTCATAGCGCAGCGATCATGATCAATATGAAATTGCTTGAAAGTAAAGCCATTATTTTTAGCTGACATAAATTTCCTTAAAACAGACCGCACTTACTGTATAATTTGCCGTCATTTCGTGATAAGAACAAAGTACGCTATAATCTGCCACAATTTTTCATTAATAGAAACCAACAAACCATGACATTAGCACATTTTGACGATTTTGATCTCGATCCTGCTTTGCTTAAAGCATTGAAGCAAAAAGGCTATACTCGCCCCACAGCTATCCAACAACAAGCCATTCCTGCCGCAATGGAACAACTAGATATATTAGGTTCCGCTCCAACAGGCACAGGTAAGACTGCGGCATTTCTATTACCCGCAATTCAGCATTTATTAGATTATCCTCGTCGTGCACCAGGCGCGCCACGTGTTTTGATTTTAACACCAACGCGTGAGTTAGCCATGCAAGTAGCGGAACAAGCAGAAATATTCGCAACGTTTACTCACCTAAGCATTGCGACTATTACAGGCGGCGTTGCTTATCAAAATCATGGCGAAGTGTTTAATAAGAATCAAGATATCGTTGTTGCAACACCAGGACGTTTATTACAATACATTAAAGAGGAAAACTTTGATTGTCGCGCAGTCGAAATTCTTATTTTTGATGAAGCAGATCGTATGTTGCAGATGGGCTTTGGGCAAGATGCAGAAAAGATTGCGGCAGAAACTCGTTGGCGTAAACAAACATTACTTTTTTCTGCCACATTAGAAGGGGAATTGCTGCTCGATTTTGCGCAACGTTTATTAACTGATCCTGTGCAAGTAGATGCCGAGCCAAGCCGTCGTGAGCGTAAAAAAATTCAGCAATGGTACTATCATGCGGATAGTCATGAACATAAAGTCAAACTATTGGCACGTTTTATTGAACAAGAGCAAGTATCGCGTGGCATTGTATTTGTACGTCGTCGTGAAGAAGCACGTGAGTTATCAGAAACTTTGCGTAAACGAGGGATTCGTTCGGCTTACTTAGAAGGTGAAATGGCACAAACCCAACGTAACAATGCAATTGATAAATTAAAAAATGGTGTAGTTACTGTGTTAGTAGCAACAGATGTGGCGGCGCGTGGTATTGATATTGATGATGTAAGTCATGTGATGAATTTTGATTTGCCTTACAGCGCAGATACTTATTTACACCGTATTGGACGTACTGCACGAGCAGGGAAAAAGGGGATTGCGG
Source organism: Pasteurella oralis (assembly GCF_042681465.1). Taxonomy (NCBI): domain Bacteria; kingdom Pseudomonadati; phylum Pseudomonadota; class Gammaproteobacteria; order Pasteurellales; family Pasteurellaceae; genus Pasteurella; species Pasteurella oralis. Next base: position 32,810 of record NZ_JBHUFP010000002.1, on the reverse strand, counting down.
TTTCTTTTATTGAAGCACATGATTACAAATTATTAGGTAAAGTTAAACGTTATACTGATGAATTATTGAAAGCGCGTATTATTGAGGGCTTAGAACCTCGTACTAAAGCCCCTAAAGATGGTGAAATTAAGACCGTAAGCAAAAAGCAAAAAGCACGGATTAAAGCAAAACGAGACGAAAAGCAAAAACAAGCACAACAGAAAAAAGTGAAAATACGACATAAGGACAGTAAAAATATTGGCAAACGTCGTAAACCGAGTGGACAAACGAGTAAAACAGAATAAACAACCCTAAAAATAACCCTTTTTTCTTAACAGATTTTTTATCTAATAGGATCAAAGGGTTATTTTTATATCTAAAAGAAGGGTTTTTGTGTATAAAATGCGCTAAAACTTGATGAATACTGGTATGTGAATTAAACTACTAGAGGTCACTGCCGTATAGGCAGCTTAGAAAATGAATAGATTCATGATAGTTTTGAATATCCTGGTCACTGCCGTATAGGCAGCTTAGAAATACTCGGCTAATTTTTGTTGTTGGTTCAATATGGTCACTGCCGTATAGGCAGCTTAGAAAATTTCGATCGTTTCCCACCCGCCAAGTTCTTTGGTCACTGCCGTATAGGCAGCTTAAAAGCAGAAAAATACGTTTATTGATGATTATTATCATCTAAACACATTATATTCCTTTGATTTTTTTTAGCCTTTCTGTTTATTTATCATTGGATGTTTGGTTTTCAGTTTTATTAAGTCGTATAAAATAAACAACCGCACTTTTATTGATAAGTAAAAGTGCGGTTACTTTTTATAGCATTTTACAATACGTTATTGTACAGCTGGAGTACCGTATTTTTCAGCTAATTCATTATTCATTTGAGTAAATTCATCTGTAATTTTGAGCAAAACATCTCTTTTTACTAACAATGCTTTCCCTCCAGCTTCTGAAGGATTCTGTTGTAATTTTACGTTATCAGCCATTAGTTCAGATGAAGTAATAAGTAAAATTTTTGCTTTTTCTTTTAAGTTAAGAACTTCAGCACTATAAATTGGTAATGTATCTAACTCTTTGACAATCCCATCGATTTCTTTTGAAAATGTGACTAACAGGGTTTCTAAGGCTTTAGTATCACCAGATTGTAAAATATCAACCAATTGCTGGTTGAGCGTAGCAATTTTTTCATTTTGTGCAAGTTGGAATTCAGTAAAGAGAGCAAAATCTGCTTTTGGATCAACTTGTATATGAGTTACTGAGGCATTTGTCTGTGTTTTTTCGTCCTTGTTAATAAATTGATCACAGGCAACTAAGCCTAAAGAGAAAAGCGTGATTACGCTGATTTTTGAGAATTTATCCATATTCTTATCCTTACTAATATAATTCAAATTATTAAAAATAATTTAAGCTTTGTACTATACACTGCTTTGCTGTATCTGACAATTTTCTTTGTTTTATCTATAAACAAAGTTAGATTATAATTTGGGGCAATGATTCGTTTTGTCAATCAACGAGAGAATGTTATGGAAACTAAACCATTAAGTATTGTTATTTTAGCTGCGGGTAAAGGAACTCGTATGTATTCTGACTTACCAAAAGTACTGCATAAAATCGCAGGTAAACCGATGGTAAAACATGTAATTAATACAGTGAAATCAATTCAGGCTAAAAATATTCATTTAGTTTATGGACATGGCGGTGAAGTCATGCAGCAACATTTAAAAGATGAACCTGTTAATTGGGTATTACAAGCACAGCAGCTTGGCACAGGACATGCTATGCAACAAGCTGCGCCATTTTTTGCCGACGATGAAAATATTTTAATGTTATATGGCGATGGTCCATTAATTCGTGCAGAAACGTTACAAAAATTAATTGCTGCAAAACCAGCAAATGGTATTGCGTTATTAACTGTCGTGCTAGATGAACCAATGGGCTATGGGCGGATTGTGCGTGAAAATGGTAATGTGGTTGCTATTGTTGAACAAAAAGATGCCAGCCCTGAGCAATTAAAAATCCAAGAAATTAATACGGGTGTATTAGTCGCTGAAGGTAAGAAGTTGAAAAAATGGTTAAGTCAGCTGACAAATAATAACGCACAGAGCGAATACTATATTACGGATATCATCAGCCTTGCTAATCAAGATGGTTGCCAAGTTACCGCTGTGCAAGCTGAAGATTTTATGGAAGTGGAAGGTGTAAATAATCACCAACAGCTTGCTCGATTAGAACGTTACTATCAGCGTCAACAAGCAGATCAGTTATTATTAGCAGGTGTCGCTTTAGCTGATCCCGAACGCTTTGATTTACGTGGTGAATTAATACATGGTAAAGATGTGGAAATTGATATCAATGTAGTGATTGAAGGAAATGTAAAATTAGGTGATCGTGTGCGTATCGGCGCAGGTTGTGTGCTAAAAAACTGTGAAATTGGCGATGATGTAGAAATTAAGCCTTATTCTGTGTTAGAAGATGCGGTAGTTGGTCATTTATCACAAATTGGTCCTTTCTCTCGTTTACGCCCAGGCGCAACACTAGCCGCAGAAACCCATATTGGCAACTTCGTCGAAATTAAAAAAGCTAATATTGGTAAAGGCTCTAAAGTGAACCATCTCAGTTACATAGGCGATGCTGAAATTGGGCAAGGTTGTAATGTTGGTGCGGGCGTGATTACCTGTAATTATGATGGTGCAAATAAATTTAAAACAGTGATTGGTGATAATGTATTTGTGGGTTCAGATGTACAACTTATTGCACCTGTAACCGTTGAAAATGATGCAACGATCGGTGCTGGCACAACAGTAACAAAAAATGTCAATTGTGGCGAATTAGTGATCGGTCGAGTACGGCAACGCCATATTCAAGACTGGCAACGCCCAACAAAACAAAGTAAAAAGTGACCGCACTTTTAAATCAAAATAGAGGAAAAATATTAGAGCAGCTAATTTAACGCTCAATTTCTTCCTCAACATAACTTTTGATTATTCGGAATTCCTTAACTGTGATTGATTGACATTTCGAAACTACCCTGTCTCACGACTTGTTAACAAGAGCAGAAGAATGAGTCTCAATTCATTACCCATTACTTTAGAAAATCCCCTCTTAATTTGAATCAGAGGGGAAAATATCGAATTATTTATTCCACGGCATTAAAGCCAATAATCGCACCATACCGCAAAAACCTGTGATACCTGCAAAAATCAAACCTGCGCCAACAAAGATTGGAATGACAAAAAAATAAGGCGTTGCAACTAAACCTAAAATCGAGCCGAATAACACCAATGCACCTGCGGCAATTTGTACTTGACGCATCATTTCTAATGGCTGTTTTTTATCAAATACAACGGGTAAATTTGCCGCTTTCCAACCATCGATCCCCTTCTCAACAATATAGACTTCAGCACCACAATCAGTATATTGCGCAAGTATCGCTTGTGCATTTTGCGTACGCATACCCGATTTACAATGGAAAATAATCACTTTTTGATCTTTTAACTGTGCACAAAGTCCCTGTTTTAATTCATCTAACGGGATAGATTTTGCCCCTGCAATATGTTCGCGACGATGTTCATCAGGCTGACGAATATCGACTAAAACTGCTCCTGCAAGACAACGTTGTTGTGCGTCTTGTGCTGAAATAATTGTCACAGACATGGAATTCTCCTTTTGTCAGATGTAATTTATACTTTTGCTTTCTCGAGTTTGCGCCAGTTGTAATAACCATAAAGCGAATTTAATAAATAAGCAAAATACATTGCAACGATAGATAATGAACCTTCTTTTGCTTGCATCCAAAGCGCGATAGAAATTACGTTAAGTGCAATCCATAAAATCCACTGTTCACGATAACGTAACACCATAAGTAATTGCGCCACTACCACAATAACTGTAGTTAAACCATCTAATCCTACGACACTTCCACCAGCAGATTTTAGTGCTTGTACAAATAATAACGTACCGATGGTAATTGCAGATAATGTCATTATCCAACCTTTTAAAGTTAAAGATTTACTAATGACACTTTCAGTATGGGAAGCACCTTTTTGCAAATTATCTTTCCATAAGAAATAACCGATAAATTGTGCAGGAATATACACATAAAGTACGGTATTCATTTCACCAATATAATTGGCTTGCCAAGCCACATAAAAATAAGTATAGGCAAAAATTAAGCCAAAGAAATAATTACTAATTTTTCCCTTACTGACAAAAACCACACATAAAATCCCTGCAATACCAGAAATCATGGCGAGTAACGAATCTGGTTCAATAATATAAACAATGACTTGTACAGAAAGAAAAATGGCTAGCCACACTAGTTCAAATGGTTTCCAGCCGCCTAAAAACTCATTTTTAATCACTTCTAAATTTAGCTTCATCATAAATTGCCTCGCTTTGTGAATTCGAAAAATACACTTTTTTGTTAAGTTAAAAACTCAAAAAGCCTTTTAACTTGTTAAAATATGTACAAAATTCTCACACTTTCGTTGTAGCATGTCAATCACAAGCTACATCCACTTAATACAAATTAAAATAAAACATAAATTTGTGACATATGGAATAAATTCTCATATTTTTTCTAAGCATAACTAAACGTTACATTTCATTTTATTTTTTAACTTAACATCGCTAAAATAGCTGGCTATTTTTTATAAAAACAATAAGAGAAAGTAATTACATATGGCATTTGCAGTAGGTCAACGTTGGATCAGTGAAAGTGAAAATAATCTTGGTTTAGGGGTTATCGTAAGCATTGATATACGTAGCGTCACTATTTTATTCCCAGCTTCAGAAGAACAGCGCATTTATGCTTTAGATGCAGCACCTTTAACCCGCGTCTTATTTCAAGTTGGTGATGAAATCAGCCATCATGAAGGTTGGAAAGCTCGTATCTTAGAAATTTTAGAAAACAAAGGGGTGGCATTTTATTTAGTTAAACGTCTTGATACTCATGAAGAAACCACTATTCATGAGATGGACTTAGCCCACCAAATCACGTTCAGTAAACCACAAGATCGTTTATTTACTGCACAAATTGACCGCAATGAACACTTTGCCTTACGTTACAATGCGTTAACACATCAACAAGCTCAGTTCCAATCGCCATTACGTGGTTTACGTGGTATTCGCGCAGGGCTTATCCCCCATCAATTACATATCGCCAAAGAAGTAGGACAACGTAGTGCACCACGTGTATTATTAGCAGATGAAGTAGGATTAGGTAAAACTATTGAAGCAGGTATGATTTTACAACAGCAATTGTTTGCAGAAAAAGTGGAACGCGTGCTGATTATTGTACCTGAAACACTGCAACATCAATGGTTAGTTGAAATGCTACGTCGCTTTAACCTACATTTTTCGTTGTTTGATGAAGAACGTTGTGCTGATTTTGAAGATCCGACTTCAGCATTATGGATCAATCCGTTTACGACGGAGTCACAAATTATCTGCGCCTTAGATTGGTTACGTACAACACCAAAACGAGTGGAACAACTGCTTGAAGCAGGCTTTGATATGTTGATTGTCGATGAAGCCCATCATCTTGCTTGGTCAGAACAAAACCCAAGCCTAGAATATCAGCTTGTGGAGCAACTGGCACACCAAATTCCAGCCGTACTATTGCTCACTGCCACACCAGAGCAATTAGGTCAAGAAAGCCACTTTGCGCGTTTAAGTCTGCTCGACCCTAATCGCTTCTATGATTACAACTCCTTCGTTCAAGAACAGCGACAATATCAACCTGTTGCCGATGCGGTGCAAAGTTTATTGGCTGATAGTCCATTAAGTACGCTAGAAAAAAATCATATTGCTGATCTATTAGCAGAACAAGATGTAGAACCCATGTTCAAAGTCATTGACTCTCAGGCAAGCCAAGAACAAAAAGTACTTGCGCGCCAAGAGTTAATTAATAATTTAATTGATCGCCATGGTACAAGCCGAGTGTTATTTCGCAACACTAGACAAGCTGTTAAAGGGTTCCCTCATCGAACCTACAACCAAATTACACTAGGGTTACCAAAACAATATAGTAATGCGACGAATGTATTGACTATGCTAGGTGAAATCGTAGAAAAAGACGTGTTTTATCCCGAACAAATGTTCCAAAAGCTCAATCCAGAAGCACGTTGGTGGGAGTTTGATCCACGTGTTGAATGGCTCATCACGTTTCTCAAAAATCACCGTGCTGAAAAAGTATTAGTGATTTGCCGCCACGCGAATACTGCAATTCAATTAGAACAAGCATTGCGTGAAAAAGAAGCAATCCGTGCTGCCGTGTTCCATGAAAAAATGACGATTATTGAGCGCGATCGCGCAGCGGCTTATTTTGCACAACAAGAAGAAGGAGCACAAGTATTACTCAGTTCAAGTATTGGTTCAGAAGGACGTAACTTCCAATTTGCCTGTCATCTTGTGTTATTCAACTTACCTGACAATCCTGATTTATTAGAACAATGTATTGGGCGCTTAGATCGCATTGGACAAACACGTGATATTCAAATCCATGTCCCTTGTTTTGCTGACAGCGCGCAAGTTATACTCGCTCGTTGGTATCATGAAGGTTTAAATGCCTTTGAAGAAACTTGTCCAATGGGCATGACATTGTTTGAGCAACATCAACAACAATTGCGCCAAATTTTACAAAAACCGACCGCACTTGATGGCTTCGATACCTTCATCGCTCAAACACGCAAACAGCAAATTGCGCTTAAACAAGCCTTAGAAAAAGGGCGTGACCGTTTATTAGAATTAAATTCAAACGGTGGCGAAACCGCTCAACAACTCGCGAATGCTATTGCTGAACAAGATGGTTCAACAGAACTTGTCAACTTTGCTTTGAACTTGTTTGATATTATTGGCGTGGAACAAGAAGATTTAGGCGAAAAATCGATCGTAATCACACCAACAGGCACAATGCTAGTGCCAGATTTCCCGGGTTTAAGAGAAGAAGGCACTACAGTCACCTTTGATCGTCAACTTTCTCTTGCTCGTGAAGATCTCGAGTTTTTAAGCTGGGATCATCCAATGATTCGTCATGGTATTGATCTCATCACTGCGGGCGATATTGGTAAAAGCGCAGTCAGTTTATTGATTAATAAAGCGCTACCAGCTGGTACACTTTTGCTCGAAATGATCTACGTGGTTGAGGCTCAAGCCCCTAAAGGTTTACAATTAACGCGTTTCTTACCGCCGACGCCAATTCGTTTGTTATTAGATCAAAAAGGTAATAATTTAGCAGAGCAAGTTTCTTTCAATGCTTTACAAAAGCAGTTAAAGCCGATTGGTAAAAACATGGCAAACAACGTGGTGAAAATGGTGCGCTCTAATGTGGAACAATTAATTAAGCAAAGTGAGCAAAAAGTCGTTGCGCAAGCGAAACAAATTATCCACAATGCACGGCAGCTTGCGGATCAAACGCTCAGTGCTGAATTAGATCGTTTAACTGCATTACAAGCGGTAAATAAAAACATTCGCCAAGATGAAATAGACGCGCTCGAGAACACCCGTGTACAATCTCTTGCCCAGCTACAACAAGCTACATGGCGCTTAGATAGTTTGCGTGTAATTGTGAGTAACAAAGAATAAAACTTTTAAAAAAAGCACCACACTTGTTAGAAAATCGTAGCACAGGACAAGCGCTTGTCTCTGCCGAAATTGAATAAAGATTAAACGTAAAAGAACATCCCCATATAAACTATCCAAACACAATCACCTATTTTTCGCCAAAAGCTTGTGTGAGACAAAAATAGTTTAGTCGGGGATTAGCTTTAGTTACTTTTTTACACACAAACAAAGTAACAAATTAAACTCGAAACAGAAAATAAAATGGCACTAATCACTTACAATCCTCCTACAGAACCTTACCTCGACATCGTTCACTATGATGATCATTTTGTTGTCATCAATAAACCGAGTGGCTTACTTTCTGTGCCTGGTAATCAACTGCAATATTATGATAGTGCGATGTCACGTGTAAAAGAAAAATACGGTTTCTGTGAACCTGCTCATCGTTTAGATATGTCAACTAGTGGATTGATTCTCTTTGCACTCAGTAAAGCAGCCGATCGCGAATTAAAGCGTCAATTTCGTGAACGTGAACCCCAAAAACAATATCAAGCATTGGTTTGGGGACATGTTGAGCAAGAACAAGGAGAAGTGAATTTCCCTTTGATCTGTGATTGGGAAAACCGTCCTCGCCAAAAAATTTGCTTTGAGCGCGGTAAAAGAGCGGTCACGTTGTACCAAGTTTTAGCACGTTATCCCAATAATACGACCAGAGTAAGATTAACACCAATCACAGGACGTTCCCACCAACTGCGTCTGCATATGCTTGGATTAGGACACCCTATTCTGGGTGATAAATTCTATGCGCCGCCACAAGCAAAAGCATTATCGACACGTTTATGCTTACATGCCGAACGCTTAGAGTTTACTCACCCTATTAATCAACAAAGCTTGTTATTTGAAGTAAAACCTGAGTTTTAATTAAGTAAAAATGGTTTTAAATGGTACAATCTGCAACCAACTATTGAGAAAGAGAAAACAATATGGCTCGTAAGAAAAAAACTCGCCGCGTGACGGATATTATGCCTGCACGTAAGACGGATAAAAAAGTCGAAATGCCTAAGGCAAAACCTGGCAAAAAATTAACGCGTTATGAGTTAGATGCTAAAGCACGTGAAGATAAAAAGAAACGTAAACATAAAGGATTAGCCTCAGGTTCACGTCATAGTGCAGTAGATAGTAGTACACATAATCAAAGCCTAGAGAGAAAAGATCCACGCATTGGCAGCCGTAAAAAAGTGCCGTTAATCGTTGAGTTTGTGAATAAACCTGAAAAAGGCATGACAATTCCTGCCGTTAAATTGGAAGAAAAAGTGACAAAACATGATCCAATGCTGGAATTAGAACAACTGGAAAATAACGAATGTTTGAATCAATTGTTGGATGAACTGGATGCAGGCAAAACCTTAACGATAGAAGACCAACAATTTGTTGATGAATGTTTAGCACGTATTGCGCAATTAATGGATGAACTCGGGATTAGTGACGAAGAAGAGACAGAAGAAGATTTATATCGCACTTTCGAAAAAATCGATATCAACCAATTTAGATAAAAGTTATGTGGACAACCCTTTTAATCATTATTGCTGTACTTATTATCGTTGCGATGGCAGCTTATGCGGGCTATTTGTTACTGATGTTACAAAAACAGAAAAAAGCGATCCAGCACGTGCGCAACGCTAGAACACTGCGCCTCAAAGAGAGTATTGTGATCATTGCCAAAGCAATGCAGAATGGCGACTGTAATCATTCTGAAGGAGTACTACGGCTCAAAATGTTACTAGAACCACTAGGTAAAAAGTTAAAAAGCTATCAAGCCATGCATCAGCTTTATGAAGTCGTGATGGACATGCCGACTCATGAAAAACGTCGTGAATTAAAGAAAAATGAACGCATGCGTTTAGATTTACAACGTGAAAGTGCCGAAGCAGAGTTAGAAAAGCAAATCTTGTTGGAGATTCATCAGTTATTAGCTGATATGGAGCATATTTAATTTTGAGGGGGGATACAATGTCCGAAATTATTTGGGACTTGGCATTAATTCAAAAATATAACTATTCTGGTCCACGTTATACATCTTATCCGACCGCACTGGAATTTAATGAAAGTTATACAAATCTGGATTTTATTCAGGCAACACAACGTTATCCTGAACGCCCACTTTCTCTTTATATTCATATTCCTTTCTGCCACAAACTTTGCTATTTCTGTGCATGTAATAAGGTGATCACGCGTCATCAGCACAAAGCCGATATTTATCTGGATTTTTTAGAAAAAGAAATCGAAACTCGTGCTTCTTTATTCAAAAATCGCATTGCAACTCAAGTGCATTGGGGCGGTGGCACGCCCACTTATTTAAGCGAAGTACAATCTTCACGCTTAATGTCAATGCTACGTCAGCATTTTACCATTGCGCCTAATGCTGAAATCAGTATTGAGATCGATCCACGTGAAATTGAATTACCAATGCTTGATCATTTACATCGTATTGGTTTTAACCGTATGAGTATGGGCGTACAAGATTTTAATAAAGATGTACAAAAAGCGGTCAATCGTGAACAAGATGAGTACTTTATTGCAGCATTATTACAACATGCACGTGAATTAGGCTTCCAATCGACTAACCTTGACTTAATCTATGGTTTACCCCTACAAAATGTGGACAGTTTTATGTTTACTCTACAAAAGGTTATTGCACTGAATCCTGACCGTTTAAGTGTGTTTAACTATGCGCATTTACCAAGCCGTTTTGCTGGTCAAGCCAAAATTAAAAATGACCAACTGCCTGCGCCAGAAACCAAATTAACTATCTTGCAAAAAATGATCGAAACGCTAGGTCATGCAGGTTATAAATTTATTGGTATGGATCACTTTGCTAAACCTGATGATGAATTGGCAATCGCACAACAAAACGGTGTACTACATCGCAATTTCCAAGGTTATACCACGCAAGAAGAATGTGATTTGTTAGGCTTAGGCGTCTCCGCAATTAGTTTATTAGGTGATACTTACGCGCAAAATCAAAAAGAATTAAAACATTATTATACTGCCATAGATAATACCGGCATTGCTTTACATAAAGGCTTTGTGATGAGCCAAGAAGACTGCTTACGCCGTGATGTGATTAAACAGCTTATCTGTAACTTTAAATTAGATTATCAATCTATTGAACAGCAATATAATATTCAATTCAAATCACATTTTGCTGAAGATTTAGCCTTACTTGAACCCTTAGCCAAAGACGGTTTATTAGAGATTGGCGCAGATAACATCCAAGTTTCGGCTAAAGGACGTTTATTAATTCGTAATATTTGTTTATGTTTCGATACTTATTCAAGAGCACAAGCCAAACGCCAGCAATTCTCTAGAATCATCTAAACAAAACTTTGAAAAAGCACCGCACTTTTGATCATGCGTGTAATAAAAAATAGCTTAATTTTCTGTGCAAAAATCAGCATAAAGTGAGAGAAAGCGACTTAGTTGGTTCGCTTTTCTTTGCTTGTTTTGTTTTACACCACATAAAAGTCAAAAAAGTGTTGTATGCTATCAAAAGTAGCAATACGCATAAAGTAAATCGCCATCAGCGATGGCTTGATAAACAAACTACAAGGAAATCAATATGACTATTTCAAAAACCGATATCCTCAACGCTTTTCATTATCGCCATGCCTGTAAAGCTTATGATCCTACTAAAAAAATCAGCGATGAAGATTTTCGTTTTATTCTTGAAACAGGTCGTCTCTCCCCCAGTTCTTTTGGTTTTGAACCATGGAAATTTTTAGTGATTGAAAATCAAAAAATCAAAGAATTGATCCGTGATATAGCATGGGGCGCCAAAGATAAAGTCATGGATTGCAGCCATTTTGTTGTGGTACTGGTGCGCCAACCTGAAACGCTACTAACAGATGGTGAATATGTACAACATATGATGCAAGATGTACATCATATTCCAGAAGATATGCGCAAAATTCGTCAACATTTCTACCGCACTTTTACTGAACAAGACTTTGCATTAACGGGTAATTCAAACGCGTTTTATCACTGGGCTTGCCGTCAAAGCTATATTGCGATGGCCAATATGCTCACTAGCGCAGCCATGATTGGTATTGATTCAACGCCAATAGAAGGATTTCCATTAGAAAAAATGGATCAATTGTTTGTCAAACAGGGGCTTTACGATAGTAAAACCTATAAACTGAGTGTCATGATCGCCTTTGGTTATCGTTTAAACCAACCGAAAGTGAAAACGCGTCAAGCATTTGAAGATGTGGTGGAATGGGTAAAATAATACATTCTGCATGAAACAAACAAGAATCAAGATAGACGTTTTTACGTCTATTTTTATTTGCCCTACAAGCTCAACTCCTCTTTTATCTATTTTGATCTTTCCCCTATAATAAAATCCATACAAGCAGAAAAAGGAGAAATTATGTACTATATCGGTGTAATGTCTGGTACCAGTTTAGATGGTGTGGATCTCGCATTAATGGATTTTTCTACGGTGCAACCACAACTTATTCATGCAGATTTTTATCCCATGCCAAGCGAGTTAAGGCAACAAATTTCAGCGTTATGTAACTCAGGTGAAACTACATTACAAGCCTTAGGTGAGTTGGATCACCGTTTAGGCTTACTCTATGCAGACTGTATCAAACACTTCTTACAAAAATACCACCTTTCACCAACGCAAATTACTGCCATTGGCTGTCATGGACAAACCATTTGGCATTCACCCACGAGTCAATATCCATTCACAATGCAAATTGGCGATGCAAATTTAATCGCGGCTAAAACTGGCATTACTACAGTAGCCGATTTTCGTCGTAAAGATATGGCATTTGGTGGGCAAGGCGCGCCATTAGTCCCTGCATTTCATCAAGCCTTATTTTCTAAACCCGATCAAGCCACTGTAGTGTTAAATATTGGTGGTATCAGTAACATTTCATGCCTACTACCAAATGAAGAAGTGATTGGTTATGACACAGGTCCGGGTAATACACTACTTGACGCGTGGATCGAAAAACATCAAGGTAAAGCTTATGATAAAGATGCTGTATGGGCAAAATCTGGCACAGTCAATCAAGCACTGTTACAGGATTTATTAGCTGAGCCGTTTTTTGCATTACCTCCACCCAAAAGCACTGGGCGAGAACTATTCAATTTAGCTTGGCTCAACAAAAAATTGGAAAAGCACACCGCACTTCAGCCACAAGATGTACAAGCCACATTAGTCGAATTAACCGCACAAAGTATTGTTGCTCAACTTAATCAAATTCAGACGGATTTACCTCGCTATTTGCTCGTTTGTGGCGGTGGCATGAAAAACACGCTGTTGATGACTCGCTTAGCTGTACTTTTACCTGATTGGAAAGTTGAAACAACGAATGATTATGGTTTAAATGGTGATGATGTCGAAGCTGCTGCTTTTGCTTGGCTTGCCCATCGCCGTTTAAATGATCAGCCAGCCAATTTACCAAGTGTAACAGGTGCTAAAAGTGCGGTCAGTTTAGGTGCAATTTATCCAAAAGAAAGCGAAATTGCACAGTAAAATAAAAATACATCGCATCCTTATCTCTCCTATTAACGAGAGGTAAGGGAGATTCAAATTGACTCATCATGTTTCATATAAATATCAAAACGATGATTTTTAGTTTCACGACTAAAGTGTGGTGGAGTTTGTGCGAGAAAATCAGCATAATCAGGTCGCTTAACCACAACGCGTTTTCTCGCTAATTTTAAGGCAGGTTCAAGCAAATTATCCGCATCTATATCAGCACCAACTAAATGCTGAAAAACACGCATTTCTTTTTTAACTAAGGCACTTTTTTGTTTATGTGGATACATTGGATCGAGATAAATTGCATCGGCAAAATCTGTTTCTGGCTTTAATTGCGCAATATGCTGTACAGTTAATAATTGCATATTTTGTTGCATCATTTCACCAATTTCTTTATCCACATAAGCACGCTGCAAACCATTTTGTAACAACAAACGCACAACAGGGTGACGTTCAACAAGGCACACTTTACAGCCTAAAGCAGCTAATACAAAAGCATCTCGCCCTAAACCAGCAGTAGCATCAATGACGGTTGGTAAATAATCTTTTTTAATTCCCACCGCTTTGGCAATCGCTTCACCTCGTCCACCACCAAATTTACGACGATGCGCCATTACACCACTGACAAAATCCACGTACACTGCACCCAGTTTAGGTTCATCTAATTTACGGAGTACTAAGCGAGTTTGTCCTTGTTCATCATCAGTTTGAACTAAAGCTAAATCACTCGTCCAATCCTGTTCTAAACCTTGTGCTTGGCAAAGTGCACTAAACTCTTCTGCATTTCCACTTTCGCAAATTAACTGGATTTTCATGATTTATTTCCGAATTAACCATACACCTGTTTCCATATGATCAGTGTATGGGAATTGATCAAACAAGGCGGCTTTTTCGATACGGTGCGTTTGGCAAAGCTGATGTAAATTATCGCATAGGGTCTGTGGATTGCAGGAAATATACAAAATACGCTGATAATTTTGTATTAACTTCACGGTTTCATCATCTAACCCTGCTCGCGGTGGATCAACAAAAATAGTATGGCATTGATATTGACTTAAATCGATACCTTTTAAACGATTAAATTCACGCCCACCATTCATCGCTTGGGTAAATTCCTCTGCCGACATACGAATGATTTGTAAATTATCAATGCCATTTGCAGTAATATTAAACTGCGCAGCTGCAACAGAAGGTTTGGCAATTTCAGTCGCAAGGACTTTGCGGAAATTTTGGGCTAACGCAATAGAAAAGTTACCATTACCGCAATAAAGTTCCAATAAATCACCTTGACTACCTTTTGTACAATCAATCGCCCACTCCAGCATTTTTTGATTCACTATCGCATTGGGTTGCGTAAAGCTATTTTCTACTTGACGATAGATATAAGGTTTGCCATGTACTGTTAAAATTTCGTCAACAAATTCTTGCTCAAGACAAATTTTTTGCTTACTGGCACGACCAATAATTTGTACATCAAATCCTTGAGCCTGTAACTGCATTTTTAAATGTTTTGCTGCATCAATCCATTGCTGATCAAGTGTTTTGTGGTAGAGTAAGCTGACAATAATTTTATTACTCAAAGTACTTAAATAATCCACTTGAAACAATCGATGTCGTAACACATTATCCGCTTTTAATAATGGTAATAATGCTCCCATCATTTGATTGATTAATTGACTGGCTATCGGAAACTGATCAACACGATAACGTTGGCGAGTTTGCTGATCGAACATAATATGATAAAAATCACCTTTATCATGCCAAATACGAAACTCTGCACGCATACGATAATGCTGTACTGGCGAAGCAAACACAGTTAATACAGGCGCATGAAATGGAGATAAAAGTGCGGTCAGTTTTTGCTGTTTTTCAGCCAATAAACTATCGTATTGTTCAATTGGGGGCAAACCTTGCATGGGATAAGTTCTATATGTTATTGAAGCTAAAAGCAAAAGGCTCGGTTTTCTTTTCGTCCGCCAAGCCTTTTATCAGATGAAATGTACGCTTATTCTGCTGAGAAATCGTCTAAGTTATCGGTACCAACCACACCAGACAAGGTATAAACACGTTTTGTGGTTGAAATACGAGAACGGTATTTGTGCCAAGTTTTCTCTAAAAAAGTTTCAGGCTGACGTTCACCACGACAGAAAGCAACGAAGTCTTTTTCTTCTTTAGTGACTGGTGCGCGCTCGCCTGAATCTAAAGCCTTGAATGCTTGACCATATTGCTCAAGCGCTTGTGATTCTTTGATAGTATAATCGCCATGACGTGAAAAGCCTCTTGGATAATTTTTATCATCGAAAAAACGACGCGTAACACTAAAACTTTCTGCCATAATATCCTCTTAAAATAATCTCTTTCGTTAAAAACGAGGCATTAAACCAATTTTTCATTATTTTTGCAATAAACCTTTTACAGTTTCTACATAATCTTTGATAAAAGCGTCATTACTTGTGGTACTAAGTCCTTCTGGTTTAATACGATATTGACCATTTACATAGAAATCTGGCACTCCATGCACTTTAAATTGCTCTGCTGCATTAACTTGTTTATTCACTAAAGCCGTAACTGCAAAACTATTGATTCCACCATCAAATTGCTCTGCCGAAACACCTTTGTCTAAGAAGATTTGACGAATATCATCCATAGAACGTAATGCATTTTTTTGTGCAGCTTGGAACAGGGCTTCTTTCACTTTATCTTCTACACCTGTTGCTAGTGCAAATGACCATGCTCGCGTTAAATTTTCACCTTGCGGTCCTAAGAAATTAACGTGATATTGTTTAAATTCGACACCTTGTGGTAAATCAGCTTTTACTTTTGCTGGGATCTGATATTCATATTCGAATGAATAGCAATGTGGGCAATAAAAAGAGAAAAATTCAATGACTTCGGGTTGTGCTGAAGGTGGGTTATTTAATGCTGAATACTGTTTGCCTTCCGTTAAATTGTGCGCTTGTGCAGCAAATACACATAGAAATGAAGCTAAAACTAAAAACAATTTTTTCATTTGCAATCCTTAATTATTCAATAATACCGCGCGCTTTTAACAATGCGGTTTTAAAATCTTCTTCATAGTCTTTTTTAATTCCCGGAATCGGTTCATATTTATCTGTGCCATGCATTTTTAAATGATAAATAATCACTTCATCAGTTAATTCTGAAACAGGTTTATCAAAACCCGCTTCATCTGCAATTTTCTGCAAAATTTGCAATAAATGCAAATCAGGTTCTTTAGACCAATAGGGTTGTAAAAGTTCCAACACTTCGTTTAGTCGATGACATTTCATAAAGTTTTCCTTATGATTGAGAAAAATTTGTTCGGATCATACTTTAATTAGGTGCAGAAGAAAATATGGCAATGACAATTAGTGCGGTAATTTTAGCTGGTGGACAAGCGCGCCGCATGGGTGGTGTTGATAAAGGATTACAATTGTTTCAACAGCAACCTTTGTTTCAACATGTCTATCAACGTTTACGGCTACAAATAGATGAAATCGCGATTAATGCCAATCGTAACCAACATATTTATGCACAAAGCGGATTAACGGTGTTCTCTGATCAACTCGCTGGGTTTCAAGGACCATTAAGTGGCATCTTGACAGCACTACAACGTGCGAGCACAGATTTTGTGTTATTTGTGCCTTGTGATTGCCCTTTTTTACCAACAAATTTATTAGAGAAGTTGAAAAGTGCGGTCTGTTTTCCTGAAATTTTAATTGCCTATGCACATGATGGTGAACAAGAACATCCCACATTTTGTTTAGTCTCCACCCAACTGAAACATGCTCTAGCAGATTACTTAGCCAGTGGTGAACGTCGTATGTTGAAATTCATGCAACAACATCATGCTGTAGCGGTTGATTTCTCTGAAAACAAAAGTGCGTTTACAAACATGAATACATTAATTGATTTGAATAATAAAAAATCATGATCTTTTACTTTGAAAGCGGATGAATCCGTTGGCGAATAAAGACTTTCACAGTATAATCAAAGACCTGATTTCACTTGACTGACTAGGAAATTTTTTATGTTAAAGAAAATCGCTATCCTCGCGTTAATCACTCTGCTTTCTGCCTGTTCACTTTCTTCCTATGTGCCTTTTATTGGTGATAAAAACGCAGTGATTAATTTAGATAAAGAGCAAATTGATCAAAAATCTTATGCCACTGCTTATGAGGCAACGGTTGAAACTTATAAAGGTCGTGTGAATCAAGATTATGATGTTAATTCTTTTACGAGTGGTGCTAATGACTGGTACTTAAATCGAATTCTATTACCTATTGAAAAAATCAAAGCAGATCTCTATCAAGGTGGGCATGATTCAAGTATTCATGCGTATTATAGTGGAGTAATTTTTGCCTCTGCGTTACAAACCAATTTTAATAGTTTAAAACAAGGCTGTTGGACTCAAATTGATTCAGCCAGTGTCACACAAGGCATCTATGACGCGATGAAAGATCTACAAAAAGATAAAGTGCGTGCCGAAGATGACCCTTATATTGTGCAAGGTTCCGAACAGTTATTAAAACTTTGTGGTAGTTAAATAGAAAAACTGTTGATGTAAAAGTCAGCAGTTTTTTCTATTTTACGGTTAAAATAAATTGCTATATCGCCAACATAGCAGAGTAAAACCAGAGGAGTACGCGTGTTTCAATTATCGGACAATGACATCCATTTAGCAGTTCAAGCCACAAACAAACAACAAGCGATTGCCCTTGTAGCAGATGCCTTAGTGAACACAGGTTGTGTGGAAAACGGTTATTTACAAGGCATGCTTGAGCGAGAAGCACAAATGACTACGTATTTAGGTAATGGGATTGCTATTCCACATGGTTCACTCGCTACACGTAGCCTGGTTAATAAAACTAGCGTGCAATTCTTTCAATTTCCACAAGGCGTAGATTGGGGTGAAGGCAACATCGCTTATATCGTGATTGGCATTGCAGCAGATTCTGATGCACATTTAGCGTTACTGCGTCAACTAACACGTATTTTAGATAATGAAACAGCGGCACAACAGCTGGCAACAACGCAAGATGTACGGCAATTTCAAGCTATTATCATGGGCGAAACGACATCTTCGCTCATCAATGCTGAATCCATTACTTTAGCCGTAGAAACCGAGAGCTTATTAACACTCACTGCGTTAAATGTAGAAAAATTGCAGCAGCAACAAGCCATCAATAACTACTTCATTAGCGAAGTCATTGCGAGTCCAGCTTTACCACTAGGTAAAGGGATTTGGCTGACTGATGCCACTGTGGGTAATCAACATAATGCGATAGCATTGAGTCGAGCCAAACAAGCATTTATTCATAATGGAAAATCCGTACAAGTCGTCCTCACGATTGCTGCAGTGGATGACCAAATTAATCACAGTTTAGCTTGCTTATTAGACCAGCAAGTGCAAGAAACATTATTAACTGGCTCAATAGAACAAATTCTCTGTGCGTTAACTTCTCAGCCATGCAATGAAAGTGCGGTAGAAAATTCAACAATTTTAGCAGGACAAGTCCCTGCAATAGAAATGATTGTTACCATTCGTCATACCCACGGACTCCATTATCGTCCAGCTGCACTACTTGTAAACCACATAAAAAAATATAATGCCTCAATTGCAGTACAAAATCTTGATAATGGCGGCCAGCTAATTAGCGCTAAAAGCTTAATGAAAGTCACCGCACTAGGTGCGCAAAAAGGGCATCGCTTACGTTTTGTCGCCACTGGTGCACAAGCAAAACAAGCGCTTAAAGAAATTAGTGAACTTATTGAATCAGGTTTGGATGAATCGCCATGAAAGTACTCACAATCACACTAAATAGTGCTTATGATCTCATTGGGCAGGTAAAACGGCTTGCTTTAGGTGAAGTCAATAAAATAGAAAGCCTAGGTCTATATCCAGCGGGAAAAGGAGTTAACGTTGCAAAAGTACTGCATGATCTGGGGATCAATAGCACAGTAACTGGCTTCCTCGGTAAGCAAAATCAAAGTGAATATCAGCATATGTTTGCTAATTTAGCGCTATCCGATCACTTCCATCGCGTTGCGGGCGCAACCAGAGTCAATGTTAAAATTACGGAAACTGAAGCAAAAGTAACTGATCTTAATTTCCAAGGCTATGTCATCACACCTGAAGTTTGGCAACACTTTGTTGAGTTCTCACTGCAAATTACACCAGATTTTGATTTAATCGCTGTTTGCGGCAGTTTACCAGATGGCATTAGTGCTGAGGCATTTGCACAATGGTTAACACAACTCAATCGCCATCATATTAAGCTCGTTCTCGATACCAGCAATCAAGCTCTCACGATGGGGATTCAAGCCAAGCCTTGGTTAGTCAAACCCAATCACCGCGAACTAGAAACTTGGATAGGGCATCCGCTAGTTACACAAGCAGATATCATCAACGCCACGCAGCAATTACAAGCAACAGGCATCGCAAATGTTGTGGTCTCACTAGGTGAAAAAGGTGCCATTTGGCTGACACAGGAGCATATTATTCATGCAGAACCCCCTATTTGCCAGCGGGTGGTCAGTACAGTCGGGGCGGGAGATGCTATGGTTGCAGGACTTATTTATGGTATTGTTAATCATTTTTCCGCACAGCAAACCCTTGCCTTTGCAAGTGCTGTTGCCACTTTTACGGTATCACAAACCCATGTTGGGGTGCCTGATTCTGCATTATTAGATCCGATTTTGGAAAAAGTAAAAATCACATTAATTTAAGGATAATTTCATGAATATTTTTCTCACACAAAAAGACGACATGGGTAATTCAAAGCTGTTTTTATTACATCAAGTCTTAACTACAGCCGCCAATCAGCAAGGGCATCAAATCAGCGAATTAGCTGACTCGGAAATTGTTATTGCCTTTACAGATCAGTGCCTAAACCAACCTGAATTTGCTGGTAAAAAGATTTTTGTTGTTGATGCTGAACAAGCATTTAATGCACCTGAAAAGACGATTCAACAAGCTATTACAGATGCGCTCACTTATTCAACAACAGAAAGTGCGGTCGATTTTGCACATCTTTCCACACCTCAAATTAACTACATCGTTGCAGTCACAGCTTGCCCAACTGGCGTAACCCAAACATTTATGTCTGCTGAAGCAATTATGAATTATGCAAAGGCACAGGGCTGGCAAGTCAAAGTTGAAACACAAGGTCAAATTGGTACAAAAGCAATTCTGAACGATGAAGACATTGCCGCAGCAGATCTCGTCTTTGTTGCTAGTGATATTGATATTGATTTATCAAAATTTGTAGGTAAGTTGTTATATCGCACATCGACTCGTGCAGTACTCAACAATGTGGAGGGTGAATTTAGTCAGGCACTTAAACAAGCAACTGTTTATCAAGTTGAACAAAGTGAAGAAGTCCCAACTATTACACCCGCACCACGTAATTATGCTAATGATTTCGAGCATTGTGAAGGCAGTAAAAAAATTGTCGCAGTTACCGCTTGTCCAACTGGCGTAACACAAACTTTTATGTCGGCTGAAGCAATTATGAACTACGCGAAAGCACAAAACTGGTGCGTTAAAGTAGAAACACACGGACAAATGGGGTCTGATAATCTCATTAGCGCCGACGAAGTTGCCGATGCGGATTTAGTGTTTATTGCCGCCGATATTGATGTTGATTTAACTAAATTTGCAGGCAAACCTATCTACCGTACCTCAACACGTGCTGCGTTAAAAGATACGGCACAAGAATTTACTAAAGCGTTTGAACAAGCCATTATCTACAAGCTTGAACAGCCTAAAGAGGAGATTATCATTCCGCCATTGCGTAATTTTGCAAATGACTTCGCGACTTGTGAAGGCAGTAAAAAAATTGTAGCAGTCACAGCTTGCCCAACTGGTGTTACCCAAACGTTCATGTCTGCTGAAGCAATTATGAATTATGCCAAGGCGCAGGGTTGGTGTGTTAAAGTGGAAACGCATGGACAAATGGGCGCAGATAATCTGATTAGTGCAGAAGAAGTTGCCGCCGCGGATTTAGTTTTTGTTGCAACCGATATTGATATCGATCTGGCTAAATTTAAAGGTAAGCCACTCTATCGCACCTCGACCAGTGCCGCACTAAAAAATACCGCACAAGAATTTGAAAACGCTTTTGCACAAACCACGCATACGGATGTACACACTACTGAAAAATGTACACAGCAAGCGTCAACGACGACCAGTGAATGTTGCCAATTTAAATGTAAAGGCGCTTATTTCTTGCCATTCATTGTGATTGGACTCATCATCGCCGCGTTTGTCTACTTTATGGCTTAACTTAAAAAATGCATAATAACGACCGCACTTAAAAAGTGCGGTCACTTTTTATCAAATTTAGCAACAATACACCATTAAGCTACGTCATAAGTCATTAGTGCATTAGTATTATCCATCGCTAAATTCATGTAGCGCTCATATTGTTTCAATACATCCGCAATCAACTCATCTTTAGTCATGTATTGCACATCATAGCCCTCTCGTCCATCAATAAAGTAAGTAATAGGCTCATAAGAACGCTGTGAATCAATATTGGGTAACGCATCATCTTCTACGACTAAAGTCGATAACTCACGAGATTTACAATCAATACCATATAAGAAATTACGTACGTTTTCTTTCATGACGACAAATTCAATTTTCGGATTTTTACCCGTAATAATATCCGTTTGTGCAGTTAATCCATGCTTTTCAAATTCAGTGACTAATTCATTAAATGCAGGTTGAGCAATATCTTGAATAAAGTGTTTTACATCTGCACGCTTAGATTGCACAAGAATCTTTTCTAAGCGATTTTTCCAATGTTTCCCACTCCAATTATCACTTCCCTGTGAAAATGCTTTGCTAAAATATTGGTTATCCACCATCAGTCCTTTCCATAAACCAAAACAAAGTAACAGCATAATTAGCGTAAATGGTAGAGCAATGATTAACGTCATGGTTTGTAAGGCAGATAATCCATCAGAACGTAATAATGCGATAGCTAAAACCGCCAACAATACTGCCCAAAATACACTTTGCCATTTCACACTTTTTTCTTCGCCCTGTGAAGCAATGCTATTAATCACATAAATTCCCGAATCAGCAGAAGTAATAAAAAACAGAGCAATGATCGTGATTGCAATGAAAGAAGCCATATTGCCGAAAGGTAATTGTTCAAAAAAGCCAAATAATAATGCTTCTGTATCGTTTGCAAGTGCGGTCAAATTGCCTGCAGTTTCAACATCTAGCCAAATTGCAGTATTACCAAAAGTTGTCATCCATAATGCATTAAATAGTGATGGAATAAATAACACACCTAAAATAAATTCACGAATAGTACGCCCTTTTGAGATCTTAGCGATAAATAACCCGACAAATGGCGCCCAAGATACCCACCATGCCCAATACAATACTGTCCAGCCACTAAACCAGCCTTGATGTTCTGGCTCATAAGCAAAAGTACGAAAACTTAAAGAAACTAAGTTACTTAAATAATAACCTAAATTTTCAGTAAAACTGGTGAATAAAAGTAATGTTGGTCCAACTATAATCACAAACAACATCAATGCTAACGCCAAAAATAAATTCACTTCACTTAATCGGCGTACTCCTTTTGCTACCCCTGTAATCGCTGAAATTGTCGCCAAACACATCACAATGACGATTAATACTGCAAGCGTCGAAAAGCTGCGTGATTCAATCCACCCCAAACTACTCAAGCCTGCATCTAATTGCATTGCCCCGTAACCCAATGTCGTCGTAATACCAAAAATAGTGCTACATAATGCACAAATATCTATCACGTGCCCCCAGAATCCCGAAATTTTATGCTTTAATAACGGATAAAAACCAGAACGAATCGTCAAAGGTAGCTTATAACGAAATCCAAAATAAGCGAGTGTCAATCCAATTACAGCATAAATCGCCCAAGCATGAATTCCCCAGTGGTAGAAAGTCATTAACATTGCTTCTTTTACTTGCTCAGTAGGCGTAAGCTGTTGATGCAGCGGACTTACATAGTGCAACATGGGTTCTGCTACTCCAAAATACATTAAACCAATACCCATTCCTGCCGCGAATAGCATTGCTATCCAAGAAAGGAATGGATACTCTGGAGCTTCATTATCCGCCCCCAAGCGAATATCGCCTAACCGACTTGAACAAAGTAAAATCAAAAATAAGATAAAAATAGACACTGCCAACACATAGAACCAACTAAAATGAGTAAAAATTTGTTGTTTGGCAATGATCAGTATCTTTTGAGCATGGACAGGAAAAAAAGAACAATAAATTGTGACAAAAGCGATAAAAAGAATACTGGGTAAGAAAATGGGTGCTTTTAGCGTGCTATTCGCACGTAATTGCTTTAAAAACGTCAAAACGCCTCCTTAGTTTTCGATGATTTTGATATAACCTAATTGTTATACAGAACTTCCGCTTGCTCACGGAAATAATGAGGAAAAACCCAATTAAATTGAGTTTTCAGTACGCAGAATATGTTGGTTAATGATTATCATATCCCAGTTAATATAGCAAAAAATTATCAAAATTGCAAAATTATGCCTTTTTAATATATTAACAAGTGGAGTGAACATTGTTTATTTTGTAATAGATCCTTGATATATTTAATCCGTTTCAATTTTACAAGGATATAAAATGACACAATATAACAAATTGCGAATTGAATGGGATTGTCGGCGCGGTATGTTAGAGCTCGATAACGTGATTATGCCATTCTATCAGCAACATTTTGATCAATTGTCAGATACACAAAAAGACCAATTCATTCGCTTGCTTGCTTGTTCTGACTTACAGCTATTTTCTTGGTTTTTTAATCGTGGACAAGCAAGTGATCCCGAATTACAACACCTAGTTGATTATATTCAAGATACTTTGAAATTAGCTGATTAATCACAATATTTGGTCTTTACAAAAAAGATTGAACTTTTTAAATTTAGCACCGTCTAACTGATTGCAAGAGCTTGCTGTCTTTGAATATTAAGGCTTGTTAGAGGTGATATAAGAGGTTATATGGCTGAACAGCTAACAGATCAGGCTTTGGTAGAAAGAGTACAGCAAGGAGATAAGAAAGCCTTTAATTTATTGGTTTCACGTTATCAAAATAAGGTAGCTGGTTTGCTGACTCGTTATGTGTCACCAAACGATATCCCCGATGTCGTACAAGAATCATTTATTAAAGCATATCGTTCAATTTATTCTTTTCGTGGTGACAGTGCTTTCTACACTTGGCTATACAGAATTGCCGTCAATACGGCAAAAAATTACTTAACTGCACAAGGACGCCGCCCGCCAAACGAAGATATTTTAGCGGAAGAAGCGGAAAGCTATGATGTAGGAAGTAATTTACGGGATGTGGATACCCCCGAACATGAAATGTTATCTAACGAATTAAAGAAAATTGTGTTTGATACGATCAATGGTTTACAAGAAGACTTAAGAACAGCAATCACGTTACGAGAAATTGAAGGATTAAGTTATGAAGAAATTGCTGAAATTATGGATTGCCCAGTAGGTACTGTACGTTCTCGAATTTTCCGTGCACGCGAAATTATCGAAAGTAAAGTACAACCTATGTTAGAACGTTAAAAACACAACAAATACAGAAAACCAAACGAAAGTTGGAGTATCAACATGCAAAAAGAGTTACTTTCAGCCTATATTGATGGTGAACAAGTCAGTGCTGAATTGACAGAAAAATTATGCCAAGATGCTGAATTACAAAAATCTTGGGCAAATTTTCATACAATTCGTACTGTCATGCGTCAAGAAACTGAAGTGCTGTTGGGTGCAGATTTCACAGCAAAAATGGAGATGCTCATTGAGCAAGAAGAAATCCGAGTGGCTCAACCAGCAGCTTCTCAGCCTCTACCACAAGAAGTTGCTAAACTACCATTTATGCAGAAATTTAAAGGCTTATTTGCCCCATTGGCACAAGTTGCAGTCGCTGCAAGTGTTTGCTTAGTTGCTGTAGTTGGTACTCAATCTTTCCTTACTGCAAAAAATGAAGTGCAAAATAGTATTGATACACCGATTTTACAAACATTACCATTTAATAATGTTGTACAAGAAGTCAGTTACAATGCACCTAAAGATGCAGTAACTCCCGAGCAGTTAGAACAAAAAAATAAACGGATTGGTGCAATGTTGCAAAATTATGAAATCCAACGTCGTTTATACGCTGACTCACTCATCTTAAATCAACAAACTAATCAAAAGTAATGATTTCACAAGTTAATATTCACCACCTTCATTGGTGGTGATTTTGTTTTATGGTGATGACTTATGTTAAAAACTTTTCAAAAATCAACCGCACTTCTCTTTGCTTTACTTTTGCCATTCATTGCTTTTGCCGAAACTCAACTCTCGGCAAAACAGTTATTATTAAAAATGCCAGAAGCACGCGAAAAATTGAGTTATGAAATAGCATTTGTAAAAACAACGCCGGTGAATATGGATTCCTTACGCTATCGTCATCTTCATCTGGACGGTAAATCCTATGCTCAATTAGTTTCTCTTGATGGAGTACAGCAAGAAATTGTCCAACGTGATAACTTAGTTAGCTATTTTCAGCCTAATTTCCAACCTTTCACTATCCATAGTACACACATTATTGACAGCCTACCTGCTATCATGCGTGCTGATTTTAATCGCTTAGAAAAATATTATGATTTCGTCAATATTGGCCGCAATCGTGTCGCTGATCGTATTGTACAAACTATCCGTATTTTGCCGAAAGATGATTTCCGCTATCAATACGTTGCTTTTATTGATGAAGAAAATTATCTTTTATTACAAAGTGATATACTCGATCGTGATGGTAATTTACTTGATCAATTCCGTGTAGTAAATCTATATGTTGGTGATGGCTTACAAGGATTAGCTCAGTATTTAGACAATGTTGTTTTCCCACCTCTACTCATTGATAAAAAAGAAGAAAACACACTACACTTTAACTGGCAGGTCAGCTGGTTACCACAGGGTTTCGTTAAAATTAATGAAAGTGTTGGATTAGAAGAAGATAATCAAATTGAAAGCCAATTATACAGCGATGGACTCTTTTCTTTTACTTTATATGTTGCTGATCCTATTACAAAAATCAATTTAGACAACACATGGAAACAAGGAGCTTATACGATATACAGTGAAACAATTCATGGTAAAGAAGTGACATTTGTTGGCCAATTACCCATTTCCACTGCAAAACGCATCGTGCAAGATATCCAATTCAAAAAATAGGTTTTAATCAATGCTAAAAGAAAGTGCTGTCGTTATCGAATACCAAGCAGGCATCGCCAAAGTAAAATGCCAATCACAAAGCGCTTGTGGTGCCTGTGCAGCCCAAAATGCTTGTGGCGCTTCAGCACTTTCTGAATTAACGGGTGAACAAGGTGAACATATCTTCACAATTGAAACCATCACACCACTTAAAGTAGGTCAACTTGTTGAAATTGGTTTAGCCGAACGTTCTCTGCTTCTCTCTGCATTACTACTCTATATTGTTCCTTTACTGACAATCTTGCTCAGTACATTTCTTGCAGAACAGCTCTTTCCGCACGAATTAATCAGTGCAATGTTTATTTTCATTTGTACCGCTCTTACTTTTCTTGTTATCCGCTATTACAGCAAAAAGCTCAATCAAAAAGCAGCCTATAAACCTATCTTATTAAGAGTTTTGTGATCTGAACTAATCCCTTTATAATGCATAAAATTTTTGACAAAAGGATAACTATCTCATGCACTTAATGTTGGGCATTACAGGTTATAGCGGAAGTGGCAAAACGACTTTATTAGAAAAACTTCTTCCCCTGCTTACGGCACAAGGACTACGAGTTGCCGTAATTAAACATAGCCACCATAATGCACAAGTTGATAAAGAAGGCAAAGACAGTTGGCGCATGAAAGAGGCTGGCGCAAGCCAGGTTATCATGGCATGTGACAATCGCTGGGCACTCATGACCGAAACCCCTAAACAGCCTGTTGATCTTCATTATTTAGCACAACAATTTGATCCTAACTTAACTGATTTAGTGCTTGTTGAAGGGTTCAAACAAGAACCTATTGCCAAAATTTTGTTACATCGCCAAACAATGAGCAAACCGCTACCAACGCAGGACAATGATGTGATCGCTTTAGCAACAGATTATGATTTAAACTCGGAAAAACCACTTTTAGATATCAATGATATTAACCAAATCAGCACATTCATCTTACATTGGTATCAACAAAAGTGCGGTTCAAAATAGGAAAATTTTATGACAGAACGTGAAAGTTATCGAGGGTTAGCTTGGATTGCTGCCATTGCACTTTTTATGCAAACCCTTGATGCAACGATTCTTAATACCGCACTACCCGCTATCTCACGCGATCTCAACGAATCACCTCTAGAAATGCAGCTTGCTATCATCAGCTATGCATTGACTGTTGCCTTATTTATTCCACTAAGTGGTTGGCTTGCTGATAAGTATGGTACGTTAAAAATCTTTCGTCTTGCAGTCAGTATTTTTGTGTTTGGCTCAATTACTTGTGCAATATCAAATACCTTAGATACTCTCGTGCTTTCACGTGTTTTACAAGGTGTTGGCGGCGCATTAATGATGCCTGTCGCACGTTTAGCAATTATCCGAACAGTCCCCAAACAACATTTATTATCTGTTTGGAATCTAATGGCAATGTCAGGCTTACTAGGTCCAATCTTAGGACCTATTTTAGGCGGTTGGCTAGTCACTTACACCACTTGGCATTGGATTTTTTTAATCAATATCCCAATTGGCACAATTGGCGTTATCATCGCAGGAAACTATATGCCAAATGCCACATCTCCAGTAAATAAACTTGATTGGATCGGTTTTTTCCTTTTTGCAGGTGGGCTTGTTGGCTTAACTCTCGGTTTAGATTTAATCGCAGAAAAAACCAGTCATAAAGTTAATGCATTAAGCATCCTAACTAGTGGTGTCATACTCTTAGTGGCATACTATTTCCATGCAAAAAAATCGAAAAATTCGTTGTTGCCATTATCTTTGTTTCAAATCCGTACATTTAGTATTGGTATTTTAGCCAATTTATTCATCCGTTTATGTGGTTCAGGCATCCCGTTCTTATTACCACTTATGTTACAAATTGTGTTTAATTACAGTGCTGAGTTATCAGGTTGGCTACTAGCACCTATCGCCATTAGCTCTGTATTAATGAAACCTTTAATTAGCCGCATCCTTGCCTTGTTAGGTTACAAAAAAACCCTTATTTTTACCGCATTTCTACTTACTTTATCCATTGCATCAATGGCATTTGTCACAGTAGAAACGCCGACTTGGTTATTAATTGCTGCGCTGGCTTGGTATGGTAGCTGTATGTCAGTGATTTTCACTGCCACAAATACTCTTGCAGTCAGTGAGCTCTCTGAACAAAATGCCAGCGCAGGCTCAACGATTCTCAGTGTTGCTCAACAAATGGGAATTGGGATTGGTATCGCAGTTTGTTCGGTCATTTTAGGGATATATCGTGACAATATTGGTGAAATCGGCAACCAATTACAGCAATCTTTTAGTTGCACTTTTTTAAGTGTTGCACTGTTTGGCATCTTACTGATTTGGATTTTAAGCTACTTAAAAGCAAAAGACGGTGCAAGTTTACAACAAAAATAGCACTATTCTGTTAAAAGCTACTAAGCAAGCAGATTTTCAAGCTGTCATAAAGCGTTTTATTAATGAAATTAATCTTCATCTTTCTATTAATTCTAAACTTTTATCTACCTTCACTAAAACTTCCTTAACGTACGTTATCAATGTATGTTAAAAATGCGACCAATTCTCAAAGCTCAAAACTTTTTCAAAACTGACCGCACTTTCTTGCTACGCTGTTTGATATTTACACTTCATCAAAACTTAACTCTTCTTGATAACCAACAACAGGCTCCTGACTACGAAAGGCTAACCATAGTACGAGCACATCTATCAGTACTGCTCTCGTTAAAGCAAAATGCAAACTTGTGTCTTCTTGGGCAAATAAAAAACAGAAATACACCTTATCACCCTGAATTTCAACTCCCCAAGAATTGGAAGAAATATCCCCTTGTTGTACCTCATCATCCCTCAAAATCGATAACACCCTATCCAAGAACGCAAAGTAATTGGGTCCACCCATCGGGTCATTTAAATAGCCTGTTAAAGGATGAAGCTGATGGTTTTCTTTCCAAAAACAAACCGGTATCACTTGTGATTTATGTTCAATATAGGAAAACACTAATTGCATAGCTTACTCCTGTCTGCTACTTGGAAAAGCAGTAAGTTCTGGATAAGTGTATCCTTCAATTCTCACACCTGAATTGGATATCCCCGCCCACATCCCTTCCATTTGACGTACCACATCTAAATCATCCACTTGGTTTGAATAGGCTGAATCAATCTCAACCAATATCCTATCTGCTGTCCATGTTGCAGGAAACATGAGCATTTCGCCGTTGTTATTGGTTTTGGCAATATATTGATTGGTGTCGCTATCCCATACGGAAATTTGTGCAATATACACGCCATTTTTATAGGTTTGTAATACTCGGTCCACTCGAATATTGCCTAAGGTGGAATGTCCACTCACAATCACAGTCATAAATACGCCTCCTTGGTGTCAATAATTTCTTGGTAATTCATATCAGTAATAGGTCTTTGGTAAAAAGCGATCCATTTTTCCAGTAGATAGGCAAATTCTTTACGGGGGATGAAACGGGGATCGGTATCTCTTTCGTCAACATCATCAGGAATATCCTCTTCTTCCATATCATCTAATAGATAAAAACCCACTTTTATTTGATCATGGTCTATCAAGGCATCAAATGCCTGAGAACTAATCCAATCCCGAGTAATCGTTGGATCTCGAAGCATCTCTAATACCTTACTTATCCAACTTAAACGTTCCAACGTGCTAATGTAGTCAGTAATCACCCCATCATTTTCCCAATTATCACTTTCATAAACACCACAGGTTTTATATATACTACCTTCATATTCCCAATACTTAAAACGTACTTTCATTTTATACCTCATTGCCCTTTTGTCGGATAAACTGTTGATAAATAACCATCTTTATTAAGAATCCATTCTACTTTAACCCCTGATTTTGTTATGCCTGTCCACTTATCCTTAGTATCTAGTACTCCAGAACTGTTTCGAAACGCATTCTCCAACTCAACTTTCAATCTATCAGCTGTTCATGTTCTCGGAAACATTGTGGATACACCTTCATTTCCCTTTTTCTCCAAAAATTTCGGTGCAGTAGGATCAGTTTTAGCTTTTGGGTTAGGGATCAACACCCTCGCTTCATAGACCCCATTTGGGTATTCCTTGATAATCTTATCCACAATGACATTGCTTAAGGTAGTGCGTCTTAACTATATCATGTAAAAAACGGTCAATTTCTCAAAGCAAAACTTTTTCAAAACTGACCGCACTTAAAATATTAATTGTAAACAACGCTTAAAAAATACAACACATTAGTTAAACAAATACCTACTCATAACCATTCGGATAACGTTCATCAAAATCGTAAAGCATATCTAAAAACGCCTCAAAATTTTCTGCCACAGGAAATAATAAATGTCTACATTTAAATTTATAATGGTTTATATATTACTCTTACTTTATCTGTTGAAAAATCTCTTAGAATTAGACATTCTTGATTAAAAATAAACAATATAGGACACAAACAAGAAACATGATGAAAATTCTCTACTATTTCCTTTAGATTAGCTTGAAATATAGGTATATCGATATCATCCGCTAAAACAAAAAAATCATTTGAATAATATTCTTTGGGGAGCATTTCTATATGCTCATATTCCTTATAATGAGCTAAATTAAAATCAATCCAATTATCTTTAATAGGATATGTATTGAGTAAGTCTATAACTTGCTTTTCAGTTTCTTTCGTTATAACAGATATAGAATTGTGTAATGCTATTTTACATTCATTAAATAAATTCATTTTCATTCTCACTTATTTAACTGTTTTAAGTAACGTTTAAAATCATCCTGATTTCCTTCAAAAGGAATTACTTCTTTAATTCCTTTATTACCTTTTCCTTGAGAAAAATCAAATACATTTATATGCATACCTTTTTCCTCATCATAATCTAGCCTCCATCCCCCAAGCTAGCGCTCATCTTTGACGAGTGCTTTAATAACACTAAGAAAAGATAGAGAACTCAATAGAAAACTATTTATTTTAATCTTAAGTAATTCTTAATTTTAATACATTGATATTTTTATCAATAACAACCATTTCATTTTCACCTCCCCATAAGTCTTCTAAAAAAAATAAAACTGACTTATTATTATTTAGTTTATAATTTATCCACTTTTCATAATTATCAAAAAAAATGTCATTTCCCCCTAAAGAAAAATATAAATAATCGACATCATTTATCAGCTTAATCATAAACTCTATGTGCTCAATATCGACCTCAGCATATCCTACTATATTCAGCTTCGAATTAGATTCATAAAAAAGTTCCTTTCTATTATAAAAAAAATCAATATTAACACCTGAAAAATTTAGTATTCTCCAAATACCTTTAAACTTGATGCTTTTTTGATTTGGCTGTTCAGATAGTTGAATAACAAAACTTAATTTTTTTTCATTTGGATAGTTCAATGCTAAAAAATTTTTTAGAATCCAATACTTTCCTCTAAAAGAATCCATATTTAGCACTTCAAAACTTATCGCTGAAACATTATGAAATGGAGTAAAGTACTTTTGAGGGAAATTTGCTATATCATTTTTCTTTCTAATATCTGTTGCTTTTCTTACAACAACATCATTTATAATCATAGTGATTTCCTTTTTCGTCGTTAAAGTGAGGTCCCCTATTTTGAGGATCATTCTCACCATAAAAATGTCCTTTCGAGTCATCCCTAATATATACTTTTCTGCTTCCACCACCTTGTCGAGGAATATCAAATTCATAAATGTATCCTGCTTGCTTATTTCCTCTTTTGTCTATATTAGAATATATTTTTGATGGACTCTGACTAACTGGTATACCTGATCTTCGTTTTGCCTCATTAAAAGCACCTCTTCTTTTTGCACCTTCTGGAATTAAGCTCTCTGGTACAATATTTAATACATTGTCTCTCCAATCTCCAATTTTAATTTCCCCACCCACTAAAACAGAATCGTGTTTATCTGTAATATGCGTAGGTGTTATTAGAATCCCATCCTCTCTATCATACTCTGGTTGAGGACTCACTAATATGAGAAGCTTTTTAGGCTCAGGTATAGGATATCCCTCTAATTTAGGCACATCATTTGGATCTAAGGAAGCATACTTAGTAACTAAACTATTTACATAGTGACTTGTAATATTATCATTCCCTATCAATAATAATGTCATCAAATGCTCTGACTCATCAGAAGATAGTTTACTTGTTAACTCCTCTGCAATGATGCCTGTTGCAATAACACTACTATTCAATAGTAATGCTTCTTTAAGCACTTGATTTCTACAAAAAGAAATTGATAAACAACCTCTAGAAAGCACAGCAAGATAATTATTCTCCACCGCAATCTTACCAATCTCACCACCAATCGAAGCATGGGTGAGACTCGATACCGTCGTGTTACTCTGACTTGAACTCTGTGCCGTTAGCCCACCTGCCACCGCGGCTGTCATCGAACTTAACGCAGTGATTTGTGCTTTTT
>NZ_JBHUFP010000001.1:0-154209 GCF_042681465.1 Pasteurella oralis | reverse complement strand
GGTACAATTTTTAAGATTTCTAAACCAATATTCACGGCTAATTTATCTTCTGCATCGATTAATTGTTGTTCTGGGCAGTCACTTTTTGCTTTTGCATAGGCAATCGCTTCATCAATTAAAGGGGCATATTGTGGCAGTGCGGAAGCACTTAAAATTAAAGATGGATTAGTTGTGGCATCTTCTGGTTGATATGTTTTGATTGCTTCGATATCACCAGTATCGGCAACAACAACC
Source organism: Pasteurella oralis (assembly GCF_042681465.1). Classification (NCBI taxonomy): domain Bacteria; kingdom Pseudomonadati; phylum Pseudomonadota; class Gammaproteobacteria; order Pasteurellales; family Pasteurellaceae; genus Pasteurella; species Pasteurella oralis. Next base: position 153,975 of record NZ_JBHUFP010000001.1, on the reverse strand, counting down.
GTCATATTACGTAGAGAATCAAGTTGTGTAATCATAATTTCCCTCTTATTTTAAGTTACAATTCATAGGTTATTAATTTATATACAATAGCATATCAACATAAAAATGGCATGATCTTTTCATTTGCATTTCAATACGCAAACGCTTGCATTAAAATATTTAAAAAATCGACCGCACTTCTCATCAGGAGGCATTATGCACAAACGCTGTGGTTGGGTAGATAATTCACCTATTTATATTGCTTATCATGATAATGAATGGGGTAAACCTGAATATGATAGTTTAAAATTATTTGAAAAAATCTGTTTAGAAGGACAACAAGCAGGGCTATCTTGGGTCACTGTGCTCAAGAAACGCGAAAATTATCGTAATGCTTTTTATCATTTTGATCCAAATAAAATTGCCCAAATGACGATGCAAGATATTGATAGTCTAATGCAAAATACGGGGTTAATTCGACATAGAGCGAAATTAGAAGCCATTGTCAGAAATGCAAAGGCCTATCTGGCAATGGAAAAAGAAGGTGAAAATTTCAGCGACTTCATTTGGTCATTTGTTGATCACCAACCACAAATCAATGATGTACCGAATTTAGCCAGTTTACCAACGAAAACACCCGTATCTAGCGCTATGTCTAAAGCACTCAAAAAACGAGGCTTTGTTTTTGTCGGTGAAATAACCTGTTATGCATTTATGCAATCTATGGGATTAGTCAATGATCACCAGAATGATTGTTGCTGTAAATAATATGCCTTTACTTGATTTTCCAGTATAATCAAGCCAGTTTTGACTTAAATACGGTTATCCAATGAAAAAGAATTCTTATACATTACTTTCTGTTGCAATCTTGAGTGCACTTTATAGCACGTCAAGTATGGCGGATTTAAAAGCGCAATGTCTCGCAGGTGTGCCTCATTTTAAAGGTGAATTAGTCACAGGAAACCCAAATGAACTACCAGTGTATATTGAAGCAGATCGGGCGCAGTTAACCCAATCAGCAAGCGCAATTTATGAAGGTAATGTAGATATTCAGCAAGGTAATCGTCAATTAAAAGCTCGCAGCGCAGAAATCACTCAACATAATTCACAAAATCAGCTGCAACGCCTTGCGCATGTACGTGGTGGATTTGATTATCAAGATCATCAAATTCAACTCACTGGACAAGATGCACAAGTCAATTTAAATAATAAGGATACCAATATTAAACAAGCCCGATATCAATTGGTTGATCGACAAGGGCGTGGGCAAGCAGAAGAAATCGAATTACGTGATGACTACCGATTAATGAAAAATGCCGTATTCACTTCTTGTTTAACAGATGATAATTCTTGGTCAATTGAAGCAAAAGAAATGCGCCAATATATCCAACAAGAATATGCGGAAATGTGGCATGCTCGTTTAAAAGTGCACGACGTGCCAATTTTTTATACCCCTTATTTACAACTTCCTATTGGTGATCGCCGTCGCTCTGGTTTGTTAATACCAAGTTTTGGTACCTCTAGCCGCGATGGCTATTTTTATGCACAGCCAATTTATTGGAATATTGCCACGAATCTTGATGCAACTTTTACGCCTAAATACATGTCACATCGTGGCTGGCAACTTAATGGTGAATTTCGCTATTTAAGCCCAATTGGACAAGGTAAAATTGCAGGTGAATATCTAGGCAAAGATCGGCTGATTGATTATCAAAGTGACAATCGCTCACGCCATCTATTTTATTGGACACATAATTCCAGTTTCTTACAAAATTGGCGTTTAAATTTAGATTACACACATGTGAGCGATAAGCGCTATTTCGCTGACTTTGATTCTGCTTATGGCTCAAGTACCGATGGCTATGCCGATCAAAATTTACGTATTGCCTATTATCAGCCTAACTACAATTTAGCCATTTCAGCAAAACAATTCCAAATTTTCGATGAGGTTGAAATTGGACCTTATCGTGCGCTACCTCAAATTGATTTCAATTATTATAAGAATAATTTAATCAATGGATTATTGGACTTTAAATTGTTTTCACAAGCGGTTCGTTTTGATAATAACAGTGCTCTTATGCCAACAGCATGGCGTTTCCATCTTGAACCTAGCTTAAATCTGCCACTTTCAAATCGTTATGGTAGTTTAAATATTGAAAGCAAACTCTATGCGACTCACTATAAACAGCATAAAGGAAGAAGCGATAACGCAGAACAAGTACAAAGCACGGTTAATCGCGTATTGCCACAAATCAAAGTCGATTTACAAACTGTGTTGGCAAGTAATAAAACTTTTCTAGAGGGTTATACACAAACACTTGAGCCACATATTCAATATTTATATCGTCCATACAAAGATCAAAGCCATATTGGTTCAAAACGCAACAACGCTTATTTAGGTTTTGGTTACGATTCATCGCTATTACAACAAGACTACTTCGCGTTATTCCGCGATCGTCGTTATAGTGGGTTAGATCGCATCGCTTCTGCAAATCAATTCACACTGGGCGGCACAACACGTTTTTATGACAAAACTGGCGAAGAACGTTTTAATTTATCTGCGGGGCAAATTTATTATTTGCATGATTCACGTATTGATTCTAATCCAGATAACAGCACTTATGGGCGTTCTTCCTCTTGGTCACTAGAGTCTAACTGGAAAATTAATGATCAATGGCGCTGGCAAGGTAGCTATCAATATGATACTCGTTTAGACAAATCGTCATTAGGTAACTTTACCTTAGAATATAATCCAGTGAGAAATAACATAATTCAATTAACTTATCGCTACGCGAGCCAAGAATACATTGACCAGAACTTAACTGCTGATGCAAACCGTTATGGTCAGGATATTAAACAGCTTGGTTTAACTATTGCTTGGGAATTAACTGATAACTGGGCAATCGTGGCGCGTCATTACCAAGACTTAGCATTGAAAAGACCCGTTGAACAATATTTAGGTGTGGAATACAGTACCTGTTGTTGGGCAATTAATGTCGGTGCCAGACGCAATGTCACTAGCCGCCAAAATCAAGCTGAAAATGAAATTGTATATGATAAAAGTATTGGAATTAATGTTGAGCTACGCGGTTTAGGTGGCGATGATCACAAAGGTAATATTGAAAAAATGCTACAAAGAGGCAAACTGCCTTATTTACAAGCATTTAGCCTCTATTAGTAGAAACTAACTTAATCTATTGAGGCACTGATTTCAGTGCCTTTTCTTTCTCTCTGTTCAAACATAAAGTGCGGTCTGTTTTAGTAAAATTTTAATAGCCCATCAACTTTAGTAGCTCTCTCGTATAGTCAATGGCTTCACTGCGATTTGCCACATTAATTTTTTGATATAAATTACGAATATGTGTTTTAATCGTCGTAATTGCCACTTGTAATTCATCGGAAATTTGTTCATTACTATAACCAGAATAAATTAAACCAAGTACTTGCCACTCTCGCTGAGTTAATGGACTGATTTTTAATAATTCAGGCACTTGTGGATTCTGCAATAATTTCGCCACAAACTGTTCATCAAAATGCGCAAACTTATGGCGATAATATTGGTTAATATTACGTAAAATAAATTGTGCTTTATGCAATGCTAACTCATCTAACACATTTAATTGTAACAGCTGGCGAATTTGCTGCGCCATAATATCGCCCTCTACTACAAACGCACTGATAAAATTCGTTTGTCGGCTTAAACGCAACGCTTCAATTAGATCTTTCTGTGCCAATTCTTTATTGTTCTGTAAAAAATATAATCGATTACGTAAGATCAACGCACGGTTTAAACTGCTGGTTAAATTAAATTGCTCAGCAGTGACAATTAATTGATCCAAAATATGTTGTGCTGGCACAAATTGCTCAAGCAAAATGTGTGAACGCGCCAAATTACGCCATTGAATTTGCGAGAAATGATTACGATCAGTAGTAGGCGCTTTATTTTGTAGCAACCAATTTTGCGCGGCTTCTTTATCTGATGTCATCTGCCATAATAAAGTACGCGCTTCATCTGCATTCGCTAACCAATCATCATGATAATGGTGTAACGTTTGTAACACTGCGATTTCTTTTAACAAACGATGCGCATTATCTAAATCACCACGTACCAATGAAATCTTGCTCAATAAGGCTAAACATTGCAATGTTTCTTCTGGTTTATGTAGTACCGCCATACCCGCATTTGCCATCGCCTCTGCTCTTTCTAAGCTATACCATTCCCATAAAATTTTGCCTTTTAGACACAACAAAAATTCATACATTGGGATTTTTTGTAAGTGATTTTCTTTCACAAAGGCACTGGCTTTATCCAGCATATCGTACGCAGCTTGTAAGAAGCCTTGTGCTAATAAAATTTCGGATTGTTGTAATAATGACCACAAAATATTGTGATAAGTATGATGTTGACGTGCCATTTTCTCTGCACTTTGCAGCATTTCTAGCGCTTTAGCTAAATCACCAAAGCAATGATATGCCTCGCCAATTACCGATGTCGCAACAATATGGGCATAATAAGCCGTCTTTGGTAAATCATCTAACGCGTCTGTTGCTAACGCAAATGCTATGCGTTCATTTCCCTCATTAATCGCGACTTGTGCACGTAATACATCAAACTCTGCCTGATTTTCTTTACTTAATTGTATATTATGGCGTTGTAGTGCTTGCTCAAACTCACTAAATATGCCACTGACTTCAAATTGGCGATGTTGACTTTGGGCGAGCCATGCTTTTAATAAAACAAGATTTGGATATTGAATAAGCTTATCCATATCCAGTTTAGTTAAACTTTCCTCTAACAGCTTTAACTCACCATGATGAAATAAATTCCACGCTTTTTGCTGCAAAATTGACAGTAGCACCTCATTTTCGCTTAACTGCATAGCATGATATAAGGCCTCTGTGGTATAGCCTAATTCTAGCCATGCCTCTGCTGCGCGTTGATGTAAATCTTCTAATTGATCTTGCAATTCGACTTCACAACATTGCGCTAAAAAGGAAGCAAATAATGCATGAAAGCGCCACCAATTATCCTCGCTATCAATTTGTTGAATAAAAAGCCCTTGTTTTTCCAGCTCTTCCAAACGTTTACGCACATTTAAACAGCCTGTTAAATGCTGTACCAATTTCTCATTCATGGAGCGTAAAATCGAGCATTGCAAAATAAAAGTACGGGTATCGCTATCTACCGTACTCAGTACTTCATCATTCAAATATTCGCTAATATGAAAGCTGTTTAATTTCGCAATGCGCTTTGCCGCTTCTTGCAATGAGGTATTATGCTGTTTTGCCGATAAACTGACTAATTGCAAAGCTGTCGCCCAGCCCTCAACTTGATCACAAAGTGCGGTTGCATCTGGCGCAGAAAATTGTTCGCCTAAACGTACTTGGAAAAAATCAAGGCTTTCTTGATGCGTAAAAGGCAGTTGGTGCATATCAATTTCTAATAATTGCTCTTGTACACGTAAGTTAGCAATACCTAACGGCGGCACAGCACGCGAGATTAAAACCAATGTCATATTGGCGGGTTGATGTTTAATCCAATATTTTAATCCTTCATGGATCTCTTCATTATCAATCAAATGATAATCATCAATAACTAAGTAGAAATGGGTCGATACATGCGCTACTTTGATCAGCAATTGATTAAAAAGAGAGAATAAATTGGCCTGTCTATCGTTATCAGTCAGCTGTGATTCTTGCTGAATTGCTTTTGAAAGTGCCGCATTAAAATAAGCGGCAAAACGATCAGTTTGGTTATCACTTTCATCTAAAGAATACCAACCTATATTGTCACGTCCTACTACCCACTGGGAAATTAACGTAGTTTTACCATAGCCTGCTGGCGCACTAATCAACACTAAGGGATATTGTGCTGCATTATCTAAAAGCTGTAACAAACGATGGCGTTCAACCGCATTCTGTAAACGATAAGAACAACTGAGTTTAGAAGGTATTAGCATAATTATTGATAACCGTAGTGGTAATAAAATAGACAGAGTTTAACATAAAAGTTAACACTCTATTTGAGTAGAATCAATCTAGATGAAAAAAGCAAAAAATAAGGCACATCTTATTATGATGTGCCTTTGTATCGATAATAACCCTTATAATTCTATCATCATTTCATTAATCTCTTCATTTTCAGGCTGCATGTACCCTAGTCTGATTCACATACATGCGTATGTGTCTAAGTAAAAAACTAGAAAAGACAACCTGAACAAAGCGACGAGTAATTCTTGCAAATGTTATTGATTTTTAACTTAATAATACTTATAACTCAATCGTCGTTTCTTCAATTTTAACCTGAAAAGACTCTGCTTCCTCTTGCATTTTACGATAACGTTGCTTGGCATGCTCAAGTTGGTAAGGCATAAAAGGAAAAGAAAGAAAGCCCATCAGAATAATCAACCAAAATATTCGACTATATTCATCTATCAAATAACGGCGTTGTTCTTTAACATATGCCTCAATATGTTCATCAAATAAATTTTGGTAACAAGCTGAATTTTTCACACACATTTTCTTAATAAAATCTTCGCCATTCACTGTTATAAATTGCAACTCCGATAAGATATAATGTCCTTCATTCGGGAAACCACAATGTGCAGTATAGCAATGATTATTACGGTGTTTTACCTCAATATATTGATTTAACTTTCCATAAACACGATTATCTTTAATCTCAACAGCCAGATCATAATAAGACGCATATTTTATTCCCGCATCATTAAAGATAATAAGGTTTGCTTCATTTAATAACAAAAATAAGCCAAGAAAACCAAATACCCCCCAATGAATAAAAATCCATTTCTTATGGCGATTAAAAAGAAATAAAAAACGCTGTAAAAATGCAAATTGTTTATCTGTCATAAATACTTTTTATATACTCGTTTATGTTGATAATTTTTTATACAAAAACAGAAAAATAATAAAGAAAATTTAAATATATTTCAATCTATTAGCATTTATCCTCCTTGTAATTTGTGTTACTTCCTCCCCATCATACTCATAAGTTCAAACTAAGGAGGAGTTACTTTATTTTGCTTACCACATAATGAAGGCTATGAAATATAACTTAACCGATTTTTTGTTTTAGGAGCCTCTATGTCAAACCACCAATTTAATTTGAATTTATTTGATACTACGGTGAAAAAATACTGTCATTTTTTTGATGTTGCTTCACCAGAACACTTTTCCTTACAGCAATGGTACCAAGTCCTCGCTGAAGGTTCACTGGATTATGTTTATGCCACAGCGCCAGTTACGAAAAATGAAACACGTCATGTCAATTATCTTTCTATGGAGTTTTTAATCGGTCGCTTAACAGGCAATAATCTGATGAACTTAGGCTACTACGAACCAATTAAACAATATTTGACGCAATATAATGTTGACATCGCTGATGTATTAGAACAAGAACGCGATCCGGCATTAGGCAATGGTGGCTTAGGACGTTTAGCTGCTTGTTTCTTAGATTCTATGGCAAGCTTAGGACAAAATGCGACTGGCTACGGTTTACATTATCAATATGGCTTATTCAAACAATCTTTTGTACAAGGTAAACAGCAAGAGACTGGCGATTTTTGGCAGCGTGATCACTATCCTTGGCAAACATTCAATCCAAGTAAAACACAAAACATCCAATTTGGTGGCCGTATCAAACAGATAAAAGACGATAAATATGCATGGACACCAGTTTTAACTATTCAAGGTAAAGCTTTTGATTTACCGATTATCGGTTATAAGAATAATGTGATTCAGCCATTACGTTTATGGCAAGCAGACAATGATCAATCCTTCGATCTCAATGCGTTTAATGATGGAAAATTCTTAAGCGCTGACAAGCACATTGTGAATGCTGCTGCATTAACGCAAGTGTTATATCCAAATGATAATCATAGAGCAGGACAAAAATTACGCTTAATGCAACAATATTTCCATGTTGCTTGCTCAGTAGCTGATATTTTAGCGCGTCATTTTGCCCAAGGTTATACTCTAAACGAATTAGCCAAACGCCAAGTCATTCAATTAAATGATACTCATCCAACCTTAGCTATTCCTGAATTAATGCGCGTATTATTAGATGAATACGATTTAAGCTGGGAACAAGCTTGGGCTATCTGTACTCAAATCTTTGCCTATACTAACCATACTTTATTACCTGAAGCCCTAGAGCAGTGGGATCAACGCTTATTCAAAACATTATTGCCACGTCATTTCGTCATTGTGGATAAAATCAACCGTTTATTCCAAGACAAAGTACGTGCACAATTTGGCGACAATCCACAAGTTTGGGAAAAATTAGCCATTCTTTTTGATTACCGTGTGCGCATGGCAAATCTTTGTGTCGTCACTTGCTTTGCAGTCAATGGCGTAGCACAAATTCATTCTAATTTAGTCGTATCCGATTTGTTCCCTGAATATCACCAGCTGTTTCCAACGAAATTCTGTAATGTAACTAATGGCATTACGCCACGTCGTTGGATTCGCCAAGCTAATCCTCAACTGGCAAAATTACTTGATGATACGGTACAAGGCGATTGGACTAAAGATTTAACTTTACTCAAACAAGTGGAGAAGTATGTTGATGATGCGAGTTTCCATCAGGCGTATTTCCGTATTAAACAACATAATAAACAAGTACTTGCCGATGAAATTCAGCGTTCGATTGGTTTAACAGTTAATACGGATGCTATTTTTGATATTCAAATCAAGCGCTTCCATGAATATAAACGTCAACATTTGAATCTTTTAAATATCATTGCCACTTATCAGCAATTAAAAGCCAATCCTAATATGGCATTTACCCCAAGAGTGTTTGTGTTCTCTGGCAAAGCTGCACCGGGTTATTACTTAGCCAAAAACATTATCCACGCTATTAATAATGTGGCAGACATTATCAATCACGACAAGGCGATGAAAGATAAATTACAAGTCGCGTTCTTACCTGATTATCGTGTCAGTTTAGCGGAAAAAATTATCCCCGCCGCAGATGTGTCTGAACAAATTTCGATGGCAGGTAAAGAAGCCTCTGGTACAGGCAATATGAAACTTGCTTTAAACGGTGCATTAACGTTAGGCACATTAGATGGCGCCAACGTCGAAATTGCCGAGATGGTTGGTGAAGAAAACGTGTTTATCTTTGGCCATACTGTCGAAAGTGTACGTGAGCTTTTAGCCAAAGGCTACAATCCTAAAACTTACTATAACAATGATCCCGTATTAAAAGGTGCAGTAGATTTTCTTGCCAGTGGCAAAGCGTCAAATGGCGATAAACAGGCGTTTGATTTAATGCTAACAAGCCTGTTAGAACGCGATCCATTCTTAGTATTTGCTGATTTTGCCAGCTACTTCACTACCCAGCAAAAAGTCGGTGAAGCTTATGTCAATCAAGCAGCATGGCTACGCAGTGCTATTTTAAATACCGCACGCTTAGGAATGTTTAGCTCAGATCGCTCGATTCAAGATTATCAACGTCGTATTTGGTTGAAATAAGCAATTGCTTACGTTCATCAGTGAAATGAATATCTCGTTTCACTGATGAACCATATCTCCCTGTTCTATTCCTCAAAATAAGGTCGTATTATGAAAAATAACAATAAAAACCGCGAAAAACGCTTTAATAAAGCAGGAATCATGCCGTATTTTTTTGATGAAAGAGGATTGAAAAAATACGCTTCACCACAAATTAAAAGTGCGATTCTAGCGACTTTCAATGAACAGATTTCGGTCCCTTCCATCCCTTTACCACCAGTACAAGTTTTTCGTGAAAATCGACCGCACTTTATCCGCTTAAAACTGGCAGATAAAACCCAGCGTTTGCAAGGTAAGTGGGTATTAAAGTTAGAAAACCATCGCATGTTGACAGGAAAAGTGAAAAACAACATTATTCAGCTACCTGCTAATCTACCATTAGGCTATCATCAATTAGTCTTGCACTATGCAAACAAACAAGCAGAATGTAGTCTGATTATTGCACCAACTCGCTGTTATCAACCAACAGAATTGACTCAAGGTAAAAAACTGTGGGGAACCTTCTTGCAACTCTATACGTTACGTTCTCAACAAAACTGGGGAATTGGTGATTTTGGTGATCTAAAACAATTCATTCAACATCTTGTCCCATTCCAAGCTGATTTTATTGGATTAAACCCTATTCATGCCCTATTCCCAGCCAACCCTGATTCGGCAAGCCCATATAGTCCATCTTCACGCCAATGGCTCAACATTGCCTATATTGACATTAACCAGATAACTGAATTTCAACAAAGTGAAGACGCGCAAACTTGGTTTAACAGTACAGAAGTGCAAGCTCGCTTATCAAAATTACGCTCGGAAGATTGGGTCAATTATGCCGAAGTTATCCCGTTAAAGCTGCAAGGACTGCGTTTTGCTTTTGCTTATTTTCAACACAAAGCCAATTCAATGCGTCGTCAAGCCTTTGCTGATTTCTTAGTTCGAGGTGGTGAAAATTTACAAGTGCAAGCGACTTTCGATGCCCTCCATGCTCATTTAATGGCAAATTTCAGTGAACAATGGGGTTGGGATTTTTGGGATAAAAAATACCAAAATTACGCATCAGACGCGGTACAACAATTTAAACAAGCTAATCAAGAAACAATTCAATTCTATGCTTGGTTACAATTTATTGCGGATGAACAACTGGCGGAATGTGATGCGTTATGTAAAGCACACGACATGACTATTGGTATGTATCGTGACTTAGCAGTAGGAGTAACAGGAAGTGGTTCGGAAACTTGGGCAGAAAAGCGTTTATACTGTTTAAATGCCTCTGTCGGTGCGCCACCCGATATTCTTGGACCTCAAGGACAGAATTGGGGATTAACGCCAATGAATCCACATGTGTTACAACAACAAGCCTATCGTCCATTTATTGAGTTAATCCGCGCTAACATGCGCCATTGTGGCGCATTACGCCTTGATCATATTATGTCATTACTCCGTTTATGGTGGATTCAAAAAGGTGATAGCGCAGTCAATGGTGCTTATGTCTCTTATCCTGTCGATGACTTAATTGCAATTTTAGCCTTAGAAAGCCAACGCCATCAATGCTTGATTATTGGCGAAGATTTAGGCACAGTCCCTAAACAAATTGTCAGCAAATTAAAAAATGCAGGGATTTTATCTTATAAAATTTTCTACTTTGAATTTGATCAACATGGACACAGTAGGGCATTAAATGATTATCCTTATCAAGCTATGACAACGCTGAGTACTCACGATTTACCAACAATTAATGGCTATTGGCGAGGCTATGATTTTCAATTAGGACAGCGTTATGGCGTTTATCCGAATCCTGACATTTTAGCCATCTTGCAACGTGATCGTATGCAAGCAAAAAGTAAAATTCTAGCTCGTTTAGTAGAAAATCAAATAGCGATTGAAGAAGGAATCGATGCAAGTCTGGAATCAAACATCAGTAAAAAATTCAATCATCAGCTCCAAAGCTATGTTTCCCAAGTAAGCAGTGCTTTATTTGGTTTACAACCAGAAGATTGGTTGGATATGACAGAGCCTGTCAATATTCCGGGCACCAGTATGCAATATCCTAACTGGCGTAGACGCTTAAGCGCAGATATTCCCGATCTTTTTGCGGATAACGATATTCAACAACTACTCAATACCGTAGTGAAAAATCGACACCGCTCAACTACTCAGTAATAAAGATAACGCCGCACTTTATTCCAGCTAAAGTGCGGTCAGTTTTAGCAAAATTTAAGCGCGTCTATACAATCCATTTTCAGTAACAATCAACGTTTGTAGTTCCAACTCCAGTAACTGGCTCAATAAGCTATCTATGGATAAATTCAGTTGTTGCGCCAACTCATCAATCCCAACTGGATTATAACCAATCTGTGCAAACAGTTCTGGATAAGCAGGATCAATACTGATATCTGCCTGCTTCATATTCGCTGAACTCAGCAAAGGTGTCATTGGCACCTCTGTTGAAGAAGGCAGAGAAGATTGTGTGGCAGTCATAGTGCAAATATCAACGCCATATGGTGAAAGGTTTTCTAAAATATCCTGCACATTTTCCACTAACAGTGCACCTTGTTTAATCAATTGATGGCAACCTCGACTGCATTCATTTTGAATATGACTTGGTAAGGCAAAAACATCTCGATTTTGTTCTAACGCATAGCGCGCGGTAATTAATGAGCCACTGCGCTCATTGGCTTCAATGACTAACGTACCTAAAGATAAACCACTAATAATCCTATTACGACGTGGAAAATTTTCTGCCATTGGTGGTTGATTTGGTAAAAATTCTGACACTAAAACACCACCATATTCCACAATAGTAGTGGCTAAATTTCGATGTTGATAAGGATAGATATATTCTAAACCACTTCCTAAGACTGCAATAGTTTTGCCCTGTATATCCACTACTGCTTGGTGACAAAAACCATCAATGCCCAATGCTAATCCACTCGTTACGACCAAATTTGCTAAAGTTAACTCTGTTGCAAAATGTTTTGCCCAATATTCGCCATAGGAGGAGCAATGCCGGCTTCCCACTATAGCCACTTGGGGCTGTGACAGCACTGAAAGCTCCCCTTGCACAAATAACAATGGCGGCGCGCCATCAACTTGCTGTAATAAATAAGGATATTGAGGTTGCAAATAATGCACAATTTGATTACCTGCTTGCTCTGCCCAACGTAACGCAGGCTCGATGTATTTCATTTCTGGTTGCAACCAACGCCGAATTTGCTGTGCTGTCCAACCTAATTGTTTTAAAGCGTAAGTATCATATTGCATCAGATCATCAATATTCACTTGCGTTAACAAATGTTGAATACGTGTTGCACCTAATCGCGGAATTTGACTAAGGCGTAGTAACAGATTAATTACTTGATCCATCAGACTTTACTCTTTACAAAAGAAAAAGAGTGTAAAGTGCGGTCAATTTTTACTCTATTTTAATTCTATGAATTTGTGAATGAGATCGAGAAATAAAAAAATCTGCAACTCAAAGAGGTGCAGATTAAGGTGAGAGAAACAAGTGAGGGAAAATAATTATTTTTGTTCTACGCTAAAACCAGATTCAATGCCGCTCATATCTGGTAATTGGTGAGCAATACCTTTATGACAATCAATACAGGTTTTACCTTCTTGTACCGCCAAGCTATGCATTTTTTCAGCCACTGTTTTTTGTTGACTGAAATCCATATTTTCAAAATTATGGCAGTTACGACATTCTTGTGAATCATTTGCTTTCAATCTTGCCCATTCACGTTCTGCCATATGTAAACGGCGTGAATTAAATTTATCAATAGTATCTGTATAGCCCATTAGGTGTGCATAAACCTCACGACTGGCTTGTAATTTACGAATCATTTTTGGAATAAATTCGTGTGGTACATGACAATCTGGGCACGTGGCTTTCACGCCACTGCGGTTTTGGTAATGGGCTGTATGCAAATATTCTGGATAAACATCATTACTATGGCAACTCACACAAAACTCTTCTGTATTTGTTTGCTCCATACCATAGTTAAAGCCAACCCACGAAACTATCCCAGCAATAAAAGCGAGAGTAATCAAAGTTCCTACCGCAATACGACTTGGCGTGCGGAACCATTTCCAAAAGCGTTTAATTAAGTTCAACATAATTCAATCCTTAACTTATTTGCCGAAGCCAGCCATTGGTTTAAATTCATTTTGAACAATTGGTTCCACATCAGATTGAGACACGTGACATTGCAAACAGAAATAACGACGTGGAGAAGTACCACCAATAATATTGCCATCACGATCCATAAAGTGAGTTGGACTAATACGAGTTGCCCCTGTCACACGCGAAGCTTCTGGGCTATGACAAGTTAAACATTGGTTAATGTTTTTAGTCACTTGGTAATTTTTAGTCGCATGCGGCACCATTGGTGGCTGATTAACATAGTTCAACGGCGCCAAACCACTTTCTTTTGGTGCACTGTGAAATGCAGGTGCAATATACTCTGGTGAATCTTGTATACCATGTCCAACTTTCACATCCTCAGCTTGTGCAGCGAAAGCAAAAAGTGCGGTTAAAATTAAGATACTTTTTTTCATTTTGATCACTCCCCCGAATGATTAACTGAATTATTAAATCGAGTTGTAAAGATAAATACTTTTTCAGGGCAAACGTCGATACAACGTCCACAACTGATACAATCTTTTGAAAGCACTAATGGGCTTTCATTATTTTTTCCATGTAAAGGTGCGCGTAACACTTGTGGTTCTGGGCAGACGTTATAACAATCCATGCAATTATCACATTGACTACGATGTTCCACTTTAATACGCAATATCCCTTTCGCGCCAATAACACCGTAGGCTGCACCAATTGGGCATAAGTGCCCACACCAACCATGTTCAACAATAAATAAATCAAATAAAAAAACCGCTAAAACTAACCAAGCTGTTGCGCCAAAACCATAAATCAAAGCACGTCCTAACGCAGCGACTGGATTTAACCATTCCCACAGTAATAAGCCACTCACAGTGCTACCAACCAAAATCATGAGCAAAATACCATAACGTAATCCACGTGGTATTTTCGCTGACTGGCGAATACCTAATTTACGTCGTAACCAAGCAGAAACATCAGTGACAACATTTAATGGACAAACCCAAGCACAAAACACACGACTACCAAGCAATGCATAGCTACCAATTACGATGACAACACCTAACAATGCGGTCATTGTTGGTACAAATCCTGTCGCAAGGCTTTCTGCCATAATTAAGGGATCAGACATTGGAATGAGATCTAAAAAAAGGCTACTACTATAACTCCCTTTTAGAATCCATACGCCCAAATAAGGTCCACTTAAAAACATAGCTAAGATACTAAGCTGGATTAAACGTCGCCAAAATAAAAAGCGATTTACATACCACCAGCCTAATTTTTCGCGTGCTTCTTTACCTGCATATTTCGGTGAATTTGCCATTACAAACTCTCCGGTAAACGAGTTGGTAGAGTAATAATCCCTTCTGGAGCAAGTGAATGCCCTGCTTTTTCTTTCTCTTCCCAACCTAAACGATAATGTTGTCCTAACATGCCTTTTGCTAAATCCATTGGTAGCACTTTGATTGCCGCCACTTCAAGTACACAAGCTTCTTCACATTTACCACAACCCGTACAAGCGTTCGAATGTACGGTAGGAATAAACTTCGCATGCTTATCTGAACGATCATTATGTTGCATTTCAAGGGTAATCGCTTTGCCAATCAATGGACAAACCCGATAACACACATCACAACGTAATCCTTGCCAATTTAAACAAGTCTCTTGATCGAGCAACACGGATAATCCCATACGTGCTTCATTAATATCTGTCGCTTGATTATCTAATGCGCCCGTTGGACAGGCTTTAGCACAAGGAATGTCCTCGCACATTTCGCAAGGTTTATCACGAGCAATAAAATAAGGCGTTCCTGCTTCCATTGGTGATAATAACGATGCCAAATGCAGCATATCGTAAGGACAAGCTTGAACACATTGTCCACAACGAATACATGCTGCTGAAAACGCTTGATCGTCAGCAATCGCAAAGGGCGGACGTAATGCAACGCCTTCACGCGCTAAACTTTGTTTCTGTTGTAATCCTAATAACAAGCCAACCCCTGCCAGCCCACATGCAGTGCGGGTAGCCTCTTTAAAAAATCGACGACGTTCAGGACTCACAACAGGTTTTTTCATTTGGTTTTCTAACCGCACTTGTGATTAACATATCAAGTGCGGTCGTTCCTCATTAAATTTAACGAATTACGCTTTTTCCACTTTTACTGCACATTTTTTGAAGTCAGTTTCTTTTGAAATTGGATCAGTTGCATCTAACGTTAAATAGTTCGCTAACTGACCTGCATCAAAGAATGTGGTATAGACCAAACCTTGTGGCACTTTGTTACGACCGCGGGTATCTAAGTGAGAAATAATTTCACCACGACGTGAACTTACTTTTACTTTATCACCATGGCGTAAACCTCGTGCTTTCGCATCTAATGGGTGCATCCAAACTAAGTTATTTGGGAATGAACGGTGTAATTCTGGTACACGGCGCGTCATTGTTCCAGTATGCCAATGTTCAAGTACACGACCTGTACTTAACCATAAATCATATTCTGCATCTGGTGCTTCTGCTGGTGGCTCATAAGGTACAGCAAGAATAATTGCTCGTTTATCTGGATAACCATAAAACGCCACACCTTCGCCTTCTTTGACATAAGGGTCATAACCTTCACGGTAACGCCATAAGGTTTCTTTACCATCAACTACAGGCCAGCGTAAACCACGTGTTTTGTGATAAACCTCAAAATCAGCTAAATCATGGGCATGACCACGACCAAATACCGCATATTCTTCAAATAAACCTTTTTGTAGATAGAAGCCAAAATGTTCTGCCTCATCATTCATATAACCTGGTTTATCTGTTGGTACTTCGAATTTATCAACTTGACCATTGCGGAATAACACTTCATAAAGCGTTTTACCTTTATATTCTGGATTTGCCGCTAAAACCTCTGCTGGCCACATTTCATCTGTCGTGAAATATTTAGAAAACTCGACTAATTGCCATACATCAGACTTTGACTCACCTGGCGCTTTTACTTGTTGATACCAGAATTGTGTACGACGCTCTGCATTACCATAAGCCCCTTCTTTTTCTACCCACATTGCCGTTGGCAGAATTAAGTCAGCCGCTAACGCAGAAACTGTTGGGTATGGATCTGACACGATAATAAAATTCTCTTCATCGCGCCAACCTGGGAAACGCTCTTGGTTAATGTTTGGACCACCTTGCATGTTGTTGGTACACATTTGCCATAACACGTTCATTTTCTTATCTTTTAAAGCACGGTCTTGCGCCACCGCATGATAGCCTACTTGAGTTTGAATTACGCCTTTTGGTAATTTCCAAAGTTTTTCTGCTTTTTCCACATGTTTTGGATTAGTCACCACTAAGTCTGCTGGTAAACGGTGTGCAAAGGTACCTACTTCACGCGCCGTACCGCAAGCAGATGGTTGACCCGTTAATGAGAATGGACCACAACCTGGTTTTGAAATTTTACCGGTTAAGAGGTGAATGTTATAGATTAAGTGGTTCGCCCACACACCACGTGTATGCTGGTTAAAGCCCATCGTCCAGAATGACACGATATTCAGTTTTGGATCAGCATACATTTTCGCTAATGCTTCAAGCTGTTCTTTTGGTACACCTGAAATTTCATGCGCTTTTTCAAGTGTGTATGGTGCAACTAATTTTTTATATTCTTCGAAATCACTGTCGTGCATTTTGCCCGCAGTTTTCACATTTTTCGCTGCCTGCTCTAATGGGTGTGTTTCACGTAAACCATAACCAATATCCGTTTCACCACGTTTAAATTTAGTGTGTTTTTGGATAAAGTCATTATCAATTGCATTATGCTCAATCAAATAATTAGCAATGTAGTTCATAATAGCCAAATCTGATTGCGGTGTGAAAATCATACCTAAGTCAGCTAATTCAAATGAACGGTGTTCAAAAGTAGAAAGTACGGCAACTTTTACATCAGGATGAGATAAACGGCGATCAGAAATACGTGACCATAAAATTGGGTGCATTTCTGCCATATTTGAACCCCAAAGTACGAATGCATCTGCTCTTTCGATATCATCGTAACAGCCCATTGGTTCATCCATACCAAAAGTACGCATAAACGCAACGGCAGCTGATGCCATACAATGACGCGCATTTGGGTCAATATTATTTGAACGTAAGCCTGCTTTAAATAATTTTGATTTTGCAATACCTTCAAAAATCGTTGATTGACCTGAAGTAAACATACCTGCCCCATTAGGTCCTTTTTCTTTCAACGCTTTTTTGAATTTTTCCGCCATGATAGTAAAAGCTTGATCCCAAGAAACAGGCGTGAACTCACCATTTTTATCAAATTTACCATTTTTCATACGCAACATGGGCGATGTTAAACGGTCTTTACCATACATGATTTTTGGTAAGAAATAACCTTTGATACAGTTTAAGCCACGATTTACTTCCGCATCAGGATCACCTTGTGAAGCGACAACGCGCCCATTTTGAGTTCCAACCAGCACACTACAACCTGTACCACAGAAACGACAAGGCGCTTTATCCCATTTAATGGTTTTATCGGTTGCTGCTTCCACGTTTTTGACTGGAATAGCTAACCCAGCTACCGCCGCAGCGGCAACAGCTGCATTGGTTTTCATAAAGTCACGACGACTTAAATTCATACTCATAGCGTTTCCCCCACTATATTGAATTATTTTATGTTTTATTAATTTTCATCTTGTTGATGGTAAACCAAAGACACATCGATCACCCCATCAATATCTCTTGTCGCTTCCATTTGCTGGTGTAATACTTGTTTATCATGTGATTGCATCACGACAACAAGTTTACCCGTCTTCGCATCAAAGACTGGGATCTCAGTATGCGGCATAGCTAAAAGTGCGGTCTGAATTGCCTCAATTTTTTGTGGATTGCCTTGGACCACTAACCCACACACATGCCAGTCTTGTGCATTTTCCATTGTGATTTGTTCAGTCATTTACTTTCCCAATTCATTTGCTGTAAATAACACTTTAATTGCTGAAACAGGACAGCCTTTGATACATGCGCCACAACCATTACAACTTTCAAGATCAAGTATTGGTTGTGAAACACCACCTAACTGACGTTTAAAACGAATTGCACGCATTTCACAGCTATCTTCACAGCTTCGACATTCAACCGATTTTTGTGTTAAACAATTTGCAGTAATTTCAATTTGGTGAAACCAAGCTGGCTCGCTTGTTGATCTAAAAATGGGCTGTGAGCAAGCATCAACACATTGTTGACAAAAAGTGCATTCGCCTCGACTAAATTGAACTTCAGGAAAACCACCATCACCTTTAATAAGAATTTTTGTTTCACAGATTTGGATACAAGCATCACAACGGGTGCAACCTTGAATAAAACGATCATGTTCAATCGCCCAAGGTGGACGAATGCCCTGAAAACCTTGCTGTTTAACTTGCTCTGATTGTAGTGAAGTTAAAAACTGCCCGCGTAAAAAATTGCGGCGAGGTAAGTTTTCAACAGTCATTACACATTCCTTCAGTTTAGCCTTTTTTAGACCTGCCATTATGAAGAGAGGGGTTAAAATTCATACTACCCAAATTGAGTATTTAAAGGAAAACTCACGCTTTTCTTGTGCTAGATCAATTTTTATTTACAGGTAAAAAAACACGCATTTTTTTGTTAAACTAATGGCTTCATTTCCGAGCAAAAAGGTGGCTTGTGAACATCAAACATTCCGTTTCGACAAAACTCGCTAATTATTTATTTATCGTGATTATTTTTGCGGGTGTAATCACATCACTAAGTTTAATGATTATGGCAAGTAATAAATCCGATGCAGAATCAATTAACGTATCAGGTTCATTACGTATGCAAAGCTATCGTTTATTATATGAATTAGAACAGCATCCTGAACTCGTCGAAACCAGCCTACGCCAATATCGTGTAAGTTTACATTCTCAGGCGTTATTAGAAATTGATCATCAATGGTTTGTGCCTAATGCCGTCAAGCTGTCTTATCATAATTTGATAAAGCGCTGGGAAAGTATGGAGCGTTATGCTAGAAATCAAGACATTACGGCTTATAAAAATGAAATTACCGATTATGTTGCACAAGTTGATCAATTTGTTTTTACTTTACAACGCTTTGCCGAACAAAAATGGATCATTGCCGTTTTAGTCATGTCTTTATCTATGCTATCCATTATTGTGATGGTTTCTTATGTGGTTTGGTATGCGCGTAAAGAAGTCGTTATGCCGCTGAAACAACTGACACGCGCCAGTATTCAGGTGCAAATGCGTCAATTTAACCATGTTAAAGTGAATACAAACAAAGAAGATGAATTAGGTAGCTTGGCACGTGCCTTTACGCAAATGTCGAGCGAATTAGAAAAGCTGTATTCGTCATTGGAAGAAAGCGTCAATGAAAAAACACAAAAGTTACGCCAAACTAACCGCTCTTTGACTATGTTGTACGAAAGTTCACAACAATTAACGACCAATAATGTCGATGAAATCACATTACAACAAGTCCTGAAAAACATTTTTATTAGTGAACATTTACGCTATGTAGCATTAGTTGTCGAAGGTGCAGAACATTGGAATATTGCATTTGGCGAAAAACAAGAGAACCAAGACTGCCAAGAAGTTGAATTGACAATTGAAAATGAAAAATTAGCAGTATTCTATTGGCAAGCTGGTCTGCCTTGCCCAGATCCACGTACGATGCGTAATATCGCACAAATTCTAAGTCGAACATTGTATTTCCATAAAACACAACGCCAGCAGCAACAGCTGTTATTAATGGAAGAACGTTCAATCATTGCTCGTGAATTACATGATTCTCTAGCTCAAGTACTTGCTTTTTTACAAATTCAATTAACCTTGTTAAAACACAACTTAAAACAAGATGATGAAAATGCAAAAACCAAAAGCTTGAATATTATTGCTAATTTTGAGCAAGCATTGCGTGATGGTTATGTCCAGCTTCGTGAATTATTAGCCACCTTCCGCCTAACTATACAGGAAGCGAATCTTAAATTAGCGCTAGAACAAGTAATCGACTCATTACGCGCTCAAACTGAAATGCAAATGACCGTGCATTGTTCTTTGCCCTCGCAAAGCTTTAATGCACAACAACTCGTCCATGTGTTACAAATTGTGCGAGAATCTGTATTGAATGCGATTAAACATTCAAAAGGTAGCTTAATTGAAGTGATTGCACATACTAATGAAGATGGCGAATATGAATTAATTGTACGTGATGATGGGATTGGAATTCCAAGCTTGGAAGAACCTGATGGACATTATGGCTTAAATATTATGAATGAGCGCTCCGCCCAATTAAATGCCAACTTACAAATTTCAAACCGCCCTTCTGGTGGAACAGAAGTGAAAATCAGCTTAAATCAAACAGGAGTGTAAGATGAAAAAATTATTTTTATCCTCATCATTTGCTGAAGTCATTGATTTATTCATACATTTCATCGGCAACCTTCAAGGAAAAACTATCACATTTATTCCTACAGCAAGTCATGTAGAAGAAGTGACTTTTTATGTAGATGACGCAAAAAATGCGTTGATACAACAAGGGGCAAAAATTGATGAACTTGATATATCTACTGCGACTTTTGAGCAAATCAACGAAAAACTCAATAACAATGATTTTATCTATATTAGTGGGGGAAATACCTTCTTTTTACTACAAGAATTAAAACGCAGTGGCGCAGATAAATTAATTATCCAGCAAGTCAATGCAGGTAAACTTTACATTGGTGAATCGGCAGGGGCGATGATTACCTCACCAAATATAAATTATGTTCAACTGATGGATTCACGAGAGCCAGCACCTGATTTAGTTGATAATAACGCATTAAATTTAGTCAATTTTCACACACTGCCTCATTACACAAACGTCCCTTTTATAGAAGCAACGCAGCAGATTATTGAAACCTATTCTGCAACACTCAATTTAGTGCCGATTAATAATACACAAGCGCTTATTGTGAATAATGATATTGTGGAAATCCAAACCAAAAACTAAAAGGATAAACTATGCAAAGTCTACAACAGTTCCACACTTTTTCATTACCAGCACATGCACAACACATTGTTGAAATTACAAATATTGAACAACTCAAACAACAATGGGCAGCATGTCAGGCAATTGGACAGCCAGTATTATTTTTAGGACAAGGCAGTAATGTCTTATTTTTACGTGATTTTAATGGTGCGGTCTTCATTAATCGCTTACTTGGTATTCAGCACAGTGAAGATAATCAATTTCATTACCTGCATGTCAATGGCGGTGAAAATTGGCACCAATTAGTAGAATGGTCATTACATGCTGGGATTAGCGGTTTAGAAAACTTAGCATTAATCCCCGGCTGTGTTGGCTCTGCACCTATTCAAAACATCGGTGCTTATGGCGTTGAATTTAAAGAAGTGTGCGATTACGTCGATGTCCTCAACCTACATAATGGTGAGCAATTCCGTTTAAGCAATGAACAATGTCAATTTGGTTATCGCGATAGTATTTTCAAACATGATTATGCGAATGGTTATGTGATTCTTGCCGTAGGCTTAAAATTGACCAAAGATTGGAAACCAGTGTTGAAATATGGTTCATTGGCTAATTTAGAAGAAAGTGCGGTCAGTTCTCAGCAAATTTTTGATGAAGTTTGCTCAGTACGCCGTAGCAAACTACCTGATCCAGCTGAGTTTGGGAATGCTGGAAGCTTCTTTAAAAATCCTATCGTTTCAAAAGCAGATTTTGTCAACCTACAACAAGAATATCCAACGATCCCACATTTTCCTCAACCCGATGGCAATGTTAAACTTGCTGCAGGCTGGCTAATTGATCAATGTGGTCTGAAAGGCTATCAAGTCGGTGGGGCAGCGGTACACCAGCAACAGGCTCTCGTATTAATTAACAAACAGAATGCCACCGGTTCAGACATTGTAGAATTAGCGCATCATATCCGCCAGAAAGTAGCACAACGTTTTGCAGTATGGTTGCAACCTGAAGTTCGCTTTATTGATGAAAAGGGCGAAGTCGACAGTGAACAAGCAATTAGTTAAATAAGGAATATCATGAATTTCAACACAATTTTAGACACTTTACCTACTATTGAACATTTAACAGGGCTTACCGTCATGACAGGTTCGACACAAGTTCATTACATTCCAGCCATTGCTGGCAAATTAGGCTCATTACGTGTCTATCATGCATTAGCGAATGAATTTAATGGTAAATTAGACCGCACTTCTGCACAAAAAGGATTGCAGCTCTTCGCTGAACATACCGAAGATGCGAAACAAAACCAAGGGAAACATCCCAATATTGATTTATTACTGAATGTCATTGAACATAATCTCGAATATCAATTAGTACCGCAATTATGACAACACCAGCGTTAAAACCATTTCCTCTCCCAATTAACTATTTCGGTATTGTACTTGGGCTTTCTGCGCTCTGCCTCGCATGGCGCTCTGCTGTACCGACTTGGTCTATCGCAACAATAATCAGCGAAAGTTTATTTAGCTTAGCAAGTGCGGTCTGGTTTTGCTTTATTTGTGCATACCTATGGAAATGGACGCACAATCTAAACACGTTTAAAGTCGATTTACAACACCCCGCATTAGGTAGCTTTGTTAGCCTGATGCCAATTACTACCACATTGATTGGGATTGCATCAATGCCTTATGCGCGATACGTTGCTGTCATCTTAATCAGTATTGGCATCTTCATTCAACTCGCATTTGCAGCTTATTATATTGCAGGTATGTGGCGAGGTACTCATCAAGCTGAATACACCACGCCAGTCATTTATTTACCCACTGTTGCTACAAATTTTGTCAGTGCAACTGCATTAGGTAGTTTAGGTTATGATGAATTAGGTATGTTATTTTTTGGGGCTGGCTTTTTCTCTTGGCTAATGCTAGAACCCGCCGTCCTACAGCGCCTACGTACCTTACAACCTATTCCAGAATCCTTACGTCTTGATATTGGTATCCAACTTGCGCCTGCTTTTGTGGGTGGTTCCGCTTATTTAGCAATTAACGGCGGGCAACTTGACTTGTTTGCTAAAATGCTGATTGGCTATGGTTTATTGCAACTACTCTTTTTAATTCGCTTATTACCGTGGGTTTTTAATAAAGGTTTTAGTCCTGCAATTTGGGCATTTTCCTTTGGTTTAGCCTCGTTGGCAAAAGTCAGCTTGTTTATTTATCAACAAGCAACAGATAACCTTTTCTCAACACTCGGATTAACCTTATTCTGCTTTGCTAATCTGAGTATTGGATTAATGTTAATCAGCACATTGTATTTACTATTCACAGGTAAATTCTTTATTAAATGATGGTTTATCTAATTTTCGAGTGAATAGGTCCATGTTCGCTCGAAAACTTCCTGATATAGCACCCCTAACTTGAACAAAAAAGATGCAATTCATTCAATAATCGTTACAATGCTTAAGAAAGATTTATATGGCATACATGTTTATTTTGAATGACTCATTCAATAACGGCAATATAAAATAAAAAGGGCTTTCTATGCTGACATGTCTAATAAAAAAACTTGCTATTTTATGCATTACAATCCTTACTAGTATAGTAATTCTGGCCGTTATCACATATAAACCTCTACCAAATAATTCAGCTGAAATAAAACAAACCTGTCGCGATATTGATCCCAATAGCTTATTAGCCCAGCACGTTCTCCCACTAATCAATCAACAACCAGAGTTAACGGGTATTTATCCCTTAAATGATGGGCAAGATGCATTCCTTGCTCGCCTAGCGCTCGTCGAAACAGCACAACGCACATTAGATTTACAATACTACATTTGGCACAATGATATTTCTGGGCATTTGCTACTACAAAGTGTATATAAAGCCGCTGAACGTGGCGTTAAAGTACGTTTATTACTTGACGATAATAATACAAAAGGCATGGACTCTTTATTAACCTCTCTTAATGCCCATCCTAATATTAATATCCGCCTTTTTAATCCTTTTATGCAACGGGATTATCGTCTACTAGGTTATCTCAGTGACTTTTTCCGCCTCAATCGGCGTATGCATAATAAATCGTTAACAGCAGATGGTTTAATCAGTATCGTTGGAGGGCGTAATATCGGCGATGAATATTTTGGTGCAGGTAATGGTGTACTTTTTGCAGACTTAGATGTTGCCGCAGTCGGTGAAGTTGTCGCGCATATCGAAACAGATTTTGATCGCTATTGGAATAGCAAATCTGTCTATCCTCTAGCACTCATTGTAAACGAAACTAGCCAACCCTTTGATAGTCGACCCGCTAATGACACCGCAACACAGCATTATTTAGCACAGTTAGCACAGCTGCCTTTCGCTAAGAATTTAAAAACAGGATCACTACAATTCACTTGGTCACCAGTGCAATTAATCAGTGATGATCCAGCTAAAGGGTTAGGGGAATCGAATATAGAAAATACAGTACTCGCCCATATTGCACCAATTATGCAAAGCGCTAAAAATAGCTTAATTATTGTGTCACCCTATTTTGTGCCAACCAGTATAGGTGTTGATTTTCTTAAACAAATTGCTCAAATTGGTCCCCGTGTTTCTATTTTAACAAATTCACTGGAAGCAACTGATGTGAGCATTGTGCATTCAGGATATGCGAAATATCGTAAAGCACTGCTAGAAAATCATATTCATCTGTATGAGCTAAAACCTAATGCAACAGTACAAATGGACCCACCTCACCACTTGCTAACGGGTGGGAGTAGTGCGAGTCTACATGCTAAAACATTTAGTATAGATCATCGCTATTTATTTGTTGGCTCATTTAACATGGATCCACGTTCTGCTATGTTAAATACTGAAATGGGGTTAATTATTGATAGCCCTACATTAGCACAAATGCTAGTAAATAGATTGCACATACACCACCAAACCTATACTTTCTCTGTCGCACTTAACCAAAATGGCGATATCTATTGGGAAACGCAAGAAGCAGGAAAAAATATCCTATATGAAACAGAACCACACGCAAGTTTATTTAAACGTATCTGTATTTGGTTTCTCTCCTTGCTGCCAGTAGAACATCTACTTTAAAAAACTGATACTCTCATTATGCACCACATTTAACCTTTTGCTTATTGGAGTGAAAATTTAAATTCATCATCTTTCTGGTGTTTTTATGCAAAAATATTCAACTTGTGCCCAAAAAGTAGTACTTTCTTTGAACAAGATCAGGAAATTCCCCCTGCCTTTTGATTACAATCAGATTTATTTCCAATCTTATTCATGAGGTCATCTATGGACATTAAGCAATGCTTACAAGTAATAAAAATAGCGCAGAACAGGCATTTTGTTTTCTTCTGTTTATCTATTGTTTTTGCTATCATCATGACAGTTCTACTTTCTGACGCCAGCTTCACAAAAGTACAAAACTATGTACTCTTCTTATTATTTTTTGCAATTAGCTTATGGGTTACTGAGGCGATTCCACCCTTCTCTGTGAGTATCTTAATTGTTGGCTTCTTAGTATTAGTCATGGGCAAAAGCGAAGCCTATGATGCCATCCAATATCTACAAACTTGGTCTGATAGTGTAATTTGGCTCTTTCTGGGCGGCTTTTTCCTCGCAGAAGCTATGAAAAAAACCAAACTCGACTTGTTATTGCTCAAAGCGGTATTGCCTAAATTTGGTAATAAACCAGTTTATGTATTATGGGGGTTAATGCTAGTAACTGCGATAATGTCCATGTTAATGAGTAATACTGCAACAACCGCAATGATGATCGCTACGATCAGTCCTTTATTTACCCGATTAGAGAAAAGTTCTAATTTATCTAAAGCCTTACTTTTAGGCATTCCTGCCGCAGCATCGGTTGGTGGGATGGGGACTATTATTGGTTCCGCACCAAATGCCATTGCAGTTGGTGCTCTTGAAAAACTAGGACATCCTATTTCATTTTTAGAATGGATGATGGTCGGTACACCGCTGGCATTAGTATTACTCTTTATTTTCTGGCGTGTATTGGTTAAAAAATACCAAGTAGATAAAACTGAAAATCTTGATTTCAGTTTTTTACAAGAAACTGCACAAGTCCATTCTAATCGAGTAGAAATGCTACATAAAACAATTGTATTAGTTATCCTTGCTACCACATTATTCTGCTGGCTGACCTCTAAATGGATTGGTATTCCTGTCGCTGCTGCCTCAGGCATTCCTATTGTTGGACTGACAATGACTGGCGTTTTAGGCGAAAAAGACATTCGTCAATTACCTTGGGATACTTTAATGCTAGTTGCTGGTGGTCTTGCGCTGGGCTTAGCTATTGAAGAACAACATATCGCCGCCCACTTTGTTGAGCAAATCAGCCATATTCAAGTGAGTTTCGTGATGTTATTAGTGCTCTTCGGTTTCATTACTGTGATTTTATCTAACTTCATGAGTAACACTGCGGCAACAACGATCTTAATCCCGATGGGGGTTTCTTTATTGGCGATGGTTGGTGGAGTTGATATTAATCCAATGATTCTCCCACTGGTAATTGGATTAAGTGCCTCTTGTGCATTATTTCTCCCTGTTTCAACGCCACCAAATGCGATTGCATTTAGTACAGGCTTAATTAAGCAAGCTGAATTCCGTTTAGGCGGTGTAGTCATTGGCTGTCTAGGACCAATCTTGAGTATTTTATGGGTATTGGCTTTATCTACTTTTTTATAGAAAAGTGCATAATCTCATCTTAAAATTCAAATAAAACATACCGCACTTTAGCTTAATGGTGCGGTATGTTATGCTATAACTATAGACTGATCTATCCTCTTTTTAGACAATTATCGGAACTTTACTAGGTGTCCGTAGTCTAATTTCTACCCAATCCACAAATAGCCTGAAAGATTGGCGCATGTTGGATTTTATGCTATAACTAGTTTGGAATTTTATCTTTCATTTTTAAGAAGGAAAACAATGAATAAAGAAACACAAACCATGATGTTGGTTCCACAAGGCAGTATTGAAGCATACATTCGTGCTGCAAACGAATATCCAATGCTCACCGCTGAGGAAGAAAAGGAATTAGCGGAGCGTTTGTATTATCAAGAAGATTTGGAAGCAGCGAAAAAGTTGATTCTTTCACATCTTCGCTTTGTCATCCACGTTGCACGTGGTTATTCAGGCTATGGCTTACCTCAAGCGGATTTAATCCAAGAAGGTAACATTGGTTTGATGAAAGCGGTTAAACGTTTTAACCCAGAAGTCGGGGTACGTTTAGTTTCTTTTGCTGTGCATTGGATCAAGGCAGAAATTCACGAATATGTATTACGCAACTGGCGTATTGTTAAAGTGGCAACCACTAAAGCACAGCGTAAATTATTCTTTAATTTACGTAAAACGAAACAACGTTTAGGTTGGTTTAACGAAAATGAAGTGGAAATGGTAGCAAATGAGCTTGGCGTTTCTCCTGAAGATGTGATGGAAATGGAATCACGTATGACGGGATCGGATGTTGCCTTCGATTTGCCAACAGACGATAACGAAGAAACCTATGCGCCATCATTATATTTAGAAGACAAAGGTTCTAACTTTGCGGCTGAATTAGAAAATGAAAATTACGAAACGCAAGCTACAGAGCAATTAACGGTTGCGTTACAAGGGCTTGATGATCGTAGTTTGGATATTATTAAAGCGCGCTGGTTAGATGAAAATAAGGCCACCTTGCAAGATCTTGCCGTGAAATATAATATTTCTGCTGAACGTGTTCGTCAGCTTGAAACTAATGCACTGAAAAAACTAAAAAGTGCGGTCAATTTTTAATAAATTTTATTACATTACCCAAAAGCCAAAGTGAAATACTTTGGCTTTTTTATTTGCTACAGCAACAAAGTGTAAACTTTTTCTTACAAAATAATCATGCATTTTATCTGTTTTAATTCAGCATAACTATAGCTTTATGCTTTTTATCTTGTTAACATAACTGCAGATTTTTACACAATAATATGTAAATATTTCTTTACAAAATAAGATTTTATTATTTAACAAGAATAAAGAAGGAAACTATCGTGAATAAAACAGCTGGAAGCACATTACTTGTTTCAGGCACTATGATTGGTGCAGGCATGTTAGCTATGCCGCTTACTTCTGCGGAAATCGGCTTTAGCTTTACATTAGTATTACTCATTGCGCTATGGGGATTATTGACTTATACCGCATTACTCTTTGCTGAAATTTATCAAACTGCTGAGCATGACGCAGGTATCGGCACTTTAGCTGCTCAATACTTTGGGCGTGCAGGACGAATTATCGCTACAGTCGTCTTACTAGTTTTCCTATATGCACTGCTTTCAGCCTATGTCACTGGCGGAGGTTCAATTCTTGCCTCTAGCTTACCAACAATTGCAGATAAAGAAACAACATCTAAACTCGCGATCGGGTTATTTACTCTATTCTTTGGTGCTTTTATTATTATTGGTACTAAAAGTGTAGATGGAATCAACCGTTTACTATTTTTTATTATGCTAGGCACATTACTCTTAGTATTATGTTTAATGTTGCCAAAAGTCAGTCTTGATAATCTGATGGCAATGCCTCTTGATAACGCGCTATTGTTATCAGCCAGCCCAATTTTCTTTACTTCTTTTGGCTTCCATGGTTCTATTCCAAGTCTGAATAATTACTTACAAGGTAATGTAAAAGCATTGCGTTTTTCAATATTAACAGGTTCTACTATCACCTTAATCTTCTACATTGTGTGGCAACTTTCTACCCATGGTGTATTAAGCCAAACACTGTTTTTGCAGATTCTAAAAGATGATCCAACGCTAAATGGTTTAGTCAATGCCAGTTTACAAATCACTGGCAGCCCAATACTGGCACAAGCTGTTAAAATTTTCTCGGCATTAGCATTAATCACTTCATTCTTAGGCGTGTCATTAGGCTTATTTGAATGTATTGAAGATTTATTAAAACGTTCATTTAATATTTCCGCAGGTCGTCTTAGCTTAGGTGCATTAACCTTTTTACCACCCTTACTTTTCGCGTTTTTCTATCCACAAGGTTTCGTATTAGCGCTCAGCTATGCAGGACAAATGTTTGCGTTTTATGCAGTAGTCTTGCCCGTTGCCTTAGTTTGGAAAGTACGTAAGCAACATGCTCACTTGCCTTATCGTGTCGCAGGTGGCACGCCTATGCTCCTATTGGTGTTAGTGCTGGGCGTTGCAATTACCTTGATTCCATTCATTATGCGTGCAGGTTATTTACCACAAGTGATCGGCTAGTAATGATGGGGAGCTAGAAAAATTGACTATAAAATTTCGCTAAGAATGTTATATTGGCTCAATAAAATACAGATAAAGCGGAATGAGAATATGAAAATTACAACATGGTTAAAAACGACGCTATTGATAGGTGCATTACTGAACTCAACCAACTTATCAGCAAATGCACCTGTTTATGTTGAATCACCCTCGATTGAAAATGTCAGTCGAGCCAGTTCTTATGTTTCCTATATGTATCGTATAGAAGCATTACGCAATCAATGGGTAGGCAATGATGCGATGTTTTTCATTCGTTTATCAAGCATTGATACTTTTGGTGATACCCGTTCTGCTTTAATTGCAAGCCTATCTGATAATAGTTACAGTATTGAACGCATTGCGACAAACTGTAATACAAAAGAAACGACATTGAAAAGCAAAGCAGTATATGATGCCAATGCAAAATTGATTGAGTCTAATCAGCAAAACGTTTACCTCGGTCGCCCTATTCCTGATAGTTATATTACAGAGGCGGTGCTGGTGATGTGTGATGCCTTAGCAATTATTCCAGCCAATCCTAGCTTGCATGATGACAAAATGAAAGAATCTGTTCCGTTTATGAATATCATTAATGATCATGTACGCCGTCAAGGCGTTAAACCTCATGCCATCATTGTTGATCACATTGATGACTATTTACGCACTCGGTTAAATGCCAAAAAATCAAGTAAATAACAAAGGGACTCATTGGAGTCCCTCAATTTTATAAAACCAGCCTTGTTATTCAACAAGCAACAGCTCAACTGCTTCTTGAAGTGCTAGCCATTCCATTTCGATCTCTTCTAGCTGCTTTTTATAACTGACTTGTTCAGCTAAAAGTGCGGTGAGTTTTTCTTTATTTTCCGCTAAATACAATGCACTATCACTTAATTGTGCTTCAATATCAACTAAGTTATTCGATAATTTGTCCATTTGAGTTTCAAATTGTTGTAGCTTTTTACGGAGTGGAGCAGTCTGTTGTCTTAATTCTGCTTCTCGACGCTTTTGCTCTTTACGGTTCGCACTACTGTTGCTATTGTCGCTGCTGCTTTGCGTATTCAGTTTCACTTCTGGTGCGCGGTTTAGCTCATTCAACCATTTTTGGTAATCCTCTAAATCGCCGGAAAATGGGGCGACTTTCTTATCATGCACTAAATAAAATTCTTCCACAGTATTACGCAGTAAATGACGATCATGGGATACTACAACTAACGAACCTTGATAATCCACTAAGGCTTCTGTTAAAGCTTGGCGCATATCAAGATCTAAGTGGTTGGTTGGCTCATCAAGTAATAATAAATTTGGTCGCTGCCATACAATCAATGCCAATACTAAACGCGCTTTTTCCCCACCAGAAAAAGAGTTTACGGCTTCATTCACTTTGTCGCCTTTGAATGCAAAACCGCCAAGATAATCTCTGAGCTGCTGTTCCGTATGTTGTGGTGCCAGTTTTTGCAGATGCCATAATGGGCTTTCATCAGCCCGTAGGGTATCTAATTGATGCTGTGCAAAATAGCCAAGCTGTACACCTTTAGCAAGTAGTATCTGCCCTGAAAGGGCGGATAATTCACCCGCCAACAATTTAGTTAATGTCGATTTCCCTGCCCCATTTTTACCCAATAAGCCAATTCGCGAGCCAGGGACTAAATTCAATTTAATATTTTCTAAAATTTCGACCGCACTTTGCCCCTCGCTATTAAGATAACCCGCACTGACCTGTTCCATCGAAAGCAAAGGATTAGGCAGTGCCAACGGCTCACGAAAGGCAAAACGGAAAGGATTATCTACATAGGCAGGTGCGATCAGCTCCATCCGCTCAAGGGCTTTCACACGGCTTTGCGCTTGTTTTGCTTTACTCGCTTTGGCTTTAAAACGATCAATATATTTCTGTAAATGCGCAATTTTTTGTTGTTGTTGACGATAAAGTGCGCTTTGCTGAGCAAGCTTTGTTGCACGTTGTATTTCAAAGGAAGAATAATCCCCTGTGTATTCATTTAACTTTTGATTTTCAATATGCAAAATTTTATTCACAATAGGATCAAGAAAATCACGATCATGCGAAATCAATATCAATGTGCCTTTGTATTGTACTAACCAACGTTCCAGCCACATAACCGTATCTAAATCTAAATGGTTAGTAGGCTCATCTAACAATAATAAATCAGAAGGACAAAGTAACGCCTGAGCGAGATTTAAGCGCATTCGCCAACCACCAGAAAAAGACTTCACCGGCTGCTGTAACTCCTGTTGGCTAAAGCCTAAACCATGTAATAACGCGGCAGCACGCGCTTGGATCGTCCATGCATCAATTGCATCAAGTTGTGCATGCAGATGCGCAATCTGATGCCCATCACCTTGTTCATTAGCAAGTGTCAGCGCATGTTGTAAACGACAATACTCACGATCACCCTCAATGACATAATCTAATGCAGCAGTGTCTAATGCTGGTGTTTCTTGATTAACCCAAGATAATGCCCAATGACTTGGAAAACTGACTTCACCATTTTCCGCACTCATTTCTTGTTTAAGTAAAGCCAATAAAGAAGATTTACCACAGCCATTCTTTCCTACCAGCCCAACTTTTTGCCCGGGGTTAATAGTAACGGAGGTATTTTCGAGCAAAATAGATTGCCCACGTTTTAAGGTTAAATTTGTAAAAAAAAGCATTGCTTGTCAGTATGTCTCGTTCAACTTTTATTATAGAATGAGGTATTTTCTACTTTTTTATCGGAGTTGCCAATGTTTGATTCTCTTATCGTGCAATTTGTCGTGTTGTGGGCGGTTATTGATCCTATTGGTTCAGTTCCCGTCTACTTAACCAAGACAGTTGGCTTATCAATTGAAGACAGACGTAAAATCGCTTTAAAAGCCGTCGTCATTGCGACTGGGATTTTAATGTTCTTCTTAATTTTAGGTCAGGGTTTATTGGAAGCAATGCAAATTCCACTTACTGCATTCCAAATTGCAGGCGGCTTAGTACTCCTCTTATTTGCATTGACGATGATTTTTGGTGAAGGAAAGCCAGAACATGAAATGCGTATGTCATCCAGTTTAAGCGAGCTTGCCGTTTATCCTCTTGCCGTTCCTTCTATTGCTTCTCCCGGCGCAATGATGGCAATTGTATTATTAACAGATAACCATCGTTTTAGCTTTTTCGACCAAGTATTCACTACAATTATTATGCTGAGTATTTTGTTTATCACGTATATTTTGTTACTGATGGCAAACAAAATCCAACGCTTAATTGGTAACACTGGTGCCGCCGTCATTAGCCGAGTGATGGGCTTAATTCTTGCCGCAGTGGCGATTAATAATATGTTAGTGGGGATTCGCGACTTCTTCACTCAAGTAGTATAACCACTCAAACCTACTCAAAGTGCGGTCAAAATTTTGAAAATTTCTACCGCACTTTTATTCCCCTAACGGCGCTTATTCAATTGCCCAATCAATTCTCGGCTTTCCAAGATCAAGTCATTCGCATCTTCTTTTTGCTGCACAATGCCCATAAAGAGTAAATCTGTAATCGCATGTTGTGCTGTACGCGAGGCAATCGAAGAACTACGAAATTGTGATTCATCCGCGACTGAATAAAGTAAATAATCTGCTACAGCATGTAAGGGGTTACTCAGCAGGGCTGTCAAAGCAATAATGGGAACCTGACGAGCTTGCGCATTTTCTGCTGCTAATAAAATTTCGCGATGACGACCTGAAAACGAAATCAAAAATAACACATCTTGCGATGTTAAACTCTGACTCATTGCAAGTTGTGCATGGGTATCCGTTTCTGTTACCGCAGGCAAACCAATTTTTGTCAGCTTATAAAACAAATCTTTAGCCACCAATGCGGAGTTACCGATCCCCATCAATTGAATCCGTTTTGCTCGCAATAAACATTGAATCACATCTGCAATCTGCTGGGTCGGATTCAAACTTAAACTTTCTTTCAATGCTTGTTGTTTTTCCAAAAAAAGTTTCTCGGCAATTTCAGTCAAATCATCTTGATCAGTAATGTTATCGTGTAAATGAATACGCTTTTCTTGCTGTGCTTCTTGTCGAATTAATTCTTCACTAATCGCAAGCTTAAAATCACTGAATTTATCTGCTCCTAACTTCTGACTAAATTTAATGATTGCAGATTGGCTCACTTTAATTTGTGCCGCAAGCACCTTTGATGAAGAAGATTTCACAATAGCTGGATTCTTCAGCATAAAATCTGCAATACGCTGCTCATTAGGCGAAAGTGAATGATAGGCATGCTTTAATTTAATTAAAAATCCCATAGCTCCTCGCAGTAGCGGATAAAAAGTGAGCAAGCTCACAGAATGAATAAATTATTCCCCAGAAAGATCCATTTTGGAATAAAATAATCCCAAATAAAGCTATTCAAGGAATTTTTTATGCAAAGCTCAATTAACGGACTAATCACAGAAAGTCGAAATCCATTCAGTACAAATATCGATCAACTTTCAACTTTAGATATGTTAGCAGTAATTAATCAGGAAGATCAAAAAGTTTCCTTAGCGGTAGAAAAAGTCTTGCCTGAAACGGCAAAAGCAGTTGACGCAATTGCAGAAGCCTTTATGAAAGGAGGGCGTTTAATCTATTTAGGCGCAGGTACATCAGGGCGGTTGGGCATTTTAGATGCCAGTGAATGTCCACCAACTTTTGGTACCCCACATGAACAAGTTGTCGGTTTAATCGCCGGTGGTCCCCAAGCAATTCTAAAAGCTGTAGAAAATGCAGAAGATGATCGCAACGCAGGTGTACAAGATTTGAAAAATATTCAACTAAATGCACAAGATATAGTAATCGGCATTGCGGCAAGTGGTCGTACACCTTATGTCTTAGCAGGCATTGAATACGCAAAACAGTTAGGCTGCATGACAGTTGGTATTAGCTGTAACCCAGATTCAGCTCTTGCTAATCTTGCTCAAATTGCCATTACGCCAATCGTTGGCGCAGAGGTCATCACTGGCTCATCACGAATGAAAGCGGGTACCGCACAAAAATTTATCTTAAACATGCTAACCACAGGTGCCATGATTAAAACAGGCAAAGTGTTTGGTAACTTAATGGTTGATGTCGTGGCAACAAATGCGAAATTAGTTGAACGGCAAAAAAATATTGTAATGCAAGTCACTCAGTGTGATTACAATCAAGCAGAGCAGGCATTAGAACAGTCTGGTGGTCAATGTAAAGTGGCTATTGTGATGCTGTTGCTCAATATGTCAGCGGAAGAAGCTAAAAATTGTTTAGCTAAATCCAATGGTTTTATTCACCAAGCATTAACTTCAGTCAAGTAAGGCAAGTTAAAAAAGGAGAAGATTATGGCAGTCATAGATAATGCGATGATCCACAGGCTGATGCAGTTATTAGGTGGAAAGAGCAACATTCAAACCGTCACTAACTGCATGACACGTTTGCGCGTGACATTACAGGATTCATCAGCCGTTGATATGGATGCGCTCAAAAAAATCGACGGTGTGTTAGGCGTAGTTGAAGCTGATGAGCAATTGCAAATCATTCTTGGACCAGGTAAAGCAACCAAAGCGGCAGAATTAATGAAAAGTTTAGTGGATACTGGTTTGGAAACACCTTCGCTCAAAGAGATTGCACGCGACCAAAAACGACAAATTAAATCAACACAAACCAGCAATATTCACCAATTCTTTGCTAAATTTGCGACTATCTTTACACCGCTCATTCCGGGTTTTATTGGTGCGGGCTTACTCCTTGGATTAGCGACAGTCTTGCAACAGGCATTTGTTGCGGGTGTTGAAAATCCAAACGGCTTTTTAGTCGATGTTATCGCTTATATGAAAGTATTCAGTAAAGGGCTATTTAGTTTCTTGAGTATTTTGATTGGTTATAACGCAGCAAAAGCCTTTGGTGGTTCTGGCGTCAATGGTGCCATCTTAGCTTCTCTATTTATCCTTGGCTACAATCCAGAAGCGACTAAGGGAATTTATTCTGGTTTAAGTAATTTCTTTGGTTTAACTATCGATCCACGCGGTAATATTATCGGGGTATTAATTGCAGCAATTGTAGGCGCTAAAGTAGAGCGTTGGGTGAGAAAATTCATTCCTGATAGTTTAGATATGGCATTAACCTCTACTGTCACATTGCTTATCATGGGCTGCTTTACTTTCCTATTAATTATGCCTGTGGGTGTCGCTTTGTTTAATGGTATGTCTTGGTTATTCTCAAACCTCAATGGTAATCCACTCGGTTCTGCAATATTAGCGGGATTATTTTTAATTTCCGTAATGCTTGGGATCCATCAAGGCTTTGTTCCCGTGTATTTCACTTTAGTCGAAACACAAGGCTTCAACGCACTCTTCCCGATATTAGCAATGGCGGGGGCAGGTCAAGTTGGTGCTGCATTAGCGCTGTATTTTAAAGCCAATAAAGAGGCAGTGTTACGTACTCAAATTAAAGGTGCAATTATTCCGGGCTTCTTAGGTATTGGCGAGCCATTAATTTATGGTGTCACTTTACCACGTGTCAAACCATTTATTACTGCTTGTATCGGTGGTGCAGCAGGAGGTTTCACTATTGGTTTAATCGCCTATTTAGGCTATCCAATGGGCCTAAACACGGTGTTCGGTCCATCCGGTTTGTTAGCGACACCATTGATGACTTCACCACTTGGTGTTTTCCCCGCAATCGCTACCTACTTACTAGGCACCGTTGTCGCTTATATCACAGGTTTTATCACGACTTATTTCTTTGCAACTAAAGATGTTGATTTAAGTTAAAGCGTTTCTACTTTACCGTACTGCAACCTACGGCCTCCCTTAGGAACTTTACGAAAATCAGCATTTGGGCAGAACAATAGTCTGCCCTTTTTTATTGCGTTAAAACTTGAACAAAATCGACCGCACTTTTATCGCTGATCTGCACTCTTTTTATTGACAAACATGTAATTTCACATGGTTAGCTTTCAAGATTTCTAAAATCGGGTCTGGTGGGCTTGCATCAGTGAAAACATGTTCGACATCGGCAATAGAGCCTAAGCGAACCATGGCACGACGTGAAAATTTGGAATGGTCAGTGACTAAAAATGTTTTACGCGAACTTTCAATAATGGCACGTTTTACTTGTACTTCGTGGTAATCGTAATCCAATAATGAACCCTCTAAATCAATGCCGCTAATACCTAAAATACCAAAATCTAAACGGAATTGCGAAATAAAGGCAATCGTTGCTTCGCCAATAATGCCACCGTCTTGGCGTAATGATCCCCCTGCTAAAATAATATCAAAGGTATCATTTTGCATTAAAATATAAGCGGCATTGATGTTATTGGTGACAATGCGTAATTTTTGATGATTCAACAGTGCATTAGCAACTGCTTCCGGTGTGGTACCTATATCAATAAATAACGAAGCACCGTTGGGAATTAAAGTGGCGACTTGCTGAGCAATACAATTTTTGCCTTTTAAAAAGAAATTTTTACGTTCAGCATAGTCACTATTTTCAGCCGTCGAAGGCGACGCTGCGCCACCATGATGGCGGCGGATTAAGTTTTTTTCAGCCAACTCATTCAAATCACGACGGATCGTGGGTGGGCTAACATCTAATAAAGCAACTAGCTCTTCGGTACTGACATAGCCTTTTTGTGTCACTAAATCGACAATTTTTTGATGACGAATCGATTGTTTCATGTTGTGTTTTTCACTTGTTAGAGTTAAGTGCGCTGACATTTTATGCTATTTTATAACACAAATCATCTTTTTGCTGTGCGTTTTAACGTTAACCATGCTAATAGCATGCCAATAATCAAACCTGAAATATGCGCGGTATTGCCCATTTCCACGCCAAAAATAGGGCTGATAAAACCTGTAATAATGCCAAGGATTAATATCATGGAAAATCCTGCTGGTAAATTAAAATAATGTTTAGAACCAAATTTATCAAAGATAAAAACATATCCTAACACCGCATAAACAACACCAGATAAACCAAAGAAATAAGGACCTGAGGCAATATTTTGTGCAAATCCCGTCAATAATGCAGCAATAAGAAAAATTTGGCAAAGTTTAACTGTGCCAAAATGGTGTTCAATTGTGTGTCCAAATAGCCACCACCACACTAGATTAAACGTAATATGAGTTAGTGATAAGTGAACAAATGTGTGGGATAAGTAACGCCAAATTTGCTGATATTGTGGTGAATTTTCAGGATAATGCATCCATTCTAAAATAACTTGTTCATATCCTATGAATTGAAAAAAAGAAATAATAAGGCAGAGAAAGGTAATAAAGAAAGTCAATTTACTGGTTTGTAAGAGTCTTTTTAATTTGCTGAGTTTAAGACCAGATTGGTTTAAAAATGCTTTTAACGAATAATGACTTGATTGAGTATCACCGCTTGTCCAACTGGCTTGTTCATATTTTTTATCAAAGGGTTGAACCAAAAATTGTTCTTTTTCCGCAAGAATAGCCTGTAAATGCGGTGAATTTTCATCAACAAAGATATCTATTCGTTTGCCTTTTTGATCCTGAACTTCACGAAGTTCTACTTCAACGGAAAATTGTGCACGGATATAGTCTCGAAAGCGAAAAGCCAAAAGTGAGATTTCGCTACCAAATAAATATTGCATTTTTTATTCCTTATTTTATGACGTTGTACCATTGTAAGTGGAGGTACTTTAAAATGAAAATAAAAATCGTTAATTAGAATAACTATTAGGGTAAGCTGAATCTTTCAATGTTTGCTTTACATGCGAAAATAGCCCATTAATTGGGCTGTTTCCACTTTTTACCAAGCAAAATTAATTGCAGTATTATAAGTAAGGCGGCTACTTGGGCTAACTGCAATGCCCGCACGTGTCGCTACATGTTTGTTAAAGCGATATCCAACACCAACTGCAAGCGCCGTTTGAGTATGGTAACCACCTATTGAGGCAGTAAAGTTCAGTTTATGCTTTTCGTCAGGTTGGAATAAACCACTAAGCGCCGCTTGAGTTGCTAATCCTGCATTCATTTTCTTATCCAAGTGGCGTAAGTCTTGTTGTAATGCTTGAATTTTATGATCAAGCTGTTTCATGATATCGGTATTATCTAAGCGGAATGTTTGGCTAGCGTAATTTACTGGTAAGAAATTAAAATTATTTTGTTGGATTTTAGTAGAAAGATCAGCAAGTTGTTCTGTAGTATCAAGTGAAAAGTTAGATAAGTTTTCCGTGTTTTCTTCTATTTTTCGACTTTGGTGTGTAACTTCTGAAGAAAGGTGCTTTAAAGTTTCATTGATATTTTCTAGTTCTGTTGATGATTCATTTTGAGTGTTATCTGCTTGTTTTTGTAAAAGCCGGAAGTTCTGTATCAATTCTTTAGTATAATCAACTAAAATATCAATTTTTTCACTATCTTTATAACTATTCATACTATTTAATACACCATAAAGTGATTGAGCTTCAGCAGCGCCATAAGGATTACAGTAGTTAGAAGAATTAGAGTTAGGGTTGTTACATACACTATTAAGTTCATGTAAATTGTAGCTCGGATCATAATCTGTTGAACTATCTGTTGTTGGTGCAGCAAAAATGTGGTTTGATAGGAAAATGGATAATAAAAAAGCGGTTTTTGAATGTTTCATTTGCAATAATCCTTATTATAAATAATCCATGATTTTTGAGTCGTTTATTATACCACTTTTTTTATAAAAATTGATATTTATTAATATGTTATGAGAGGGAGTAATGAGTAGAGAAAGTACACCAACAGGCTTTAGTGGATTTAGTTGGGCAATCGCAATATTCTGTTTGCCGATATTATTATGGCCATTAGCATTAACTATTTCACCTAATTTGTTAAAAAGTCCAAATTTAACAGAAAGTGAAATGATATTTATGTCAGTTTTTTTATGGGGTTATCCATTTGGTTTAGCAATTGCGGCACGTATTGTTTACCGTATTAACCAGCATAACCATGCTTTAGCACGTAATATGTTGATGATAAGTGCGGTCATTTTTTACGGACTTTTATTTTATGTCGCTAGTGGATTTAATTAACACTCCGCTTTTTATTAGTCAACTTCGTAGGATAGGTTTTAGCCTATCCTACAAAGACTTTGAGTTAAGACACATTTTCTATTGGTAAGCCTTCCTGCTGCCAAGCTTCAAATCCACCAGTCACACTATATACTTCGGTATAACCTTGTTCGATTAAATACATCGCCGCACCACGACTACTGACACCATGATAACAAATCACGATTACTGGGTGATCATCTTCATATTCCAGCTCAAATTGTCCATAGCTTTGGTTGGTTAGGTGAAAGGCATGTTGTGGGTGTGCCGCAGCAAAATGTAGCGGATTACGGATATCTAATAAAACAGCATCGCGTTGTCGCATTAATTGCCATGCTTGTTGTGGAGAAAGTTCAGCAAATTGTGACATAACTATTTCTTTTGAGATGTTTAAAAGTTGCTCAATATAGCATTTTTATTGCAAAAGAAAAACACAGTCTCATTATGGAATTAATTTGTGAGAAATTCGTGATTTTTAAACCGCACTTTTTGACCCTGTGGCATTTTTTTCTTATTATGCAATCACTATTTTTCGTTTTAAGGGCAACTTTTATGCAATATCTTTTATCACAAACGGAGCAAGGACAACAGCTTGGTATCACTGCCAAAATGGCAAACCGTCATGGTTTGATCGCAGGTGCAACGGGCACAGGAAAAACCGTAACATTACGCACGATGGCAGAAGCCTTTAGTGACGATGGGGTACCGGTGTTTTTAGTCGATGTGAAAGGCGATTTATCTGGTTTAGTTAAAGCGGGACAATTTCAAGGAAAAATCGCAGAGCGTATTGAACAGTTTGGTTTAGGTAATGAGCACTATTTAAATAGCTATCCTGTATCATTTTGGGATGTGTTTGGTGAAACAGGAATTCCATTGCGTACCACGATTTCTGAAATGGGACCGCTATTATTATCTCGTTTATTGAATTTAAATGCGACACAAGAAGGTTTGTTAAATTTAGTTTTCCGTGTGGCAGATGATAAAGGATTATTGCTGATCGATTTAAAAGATTTACGCGCTATGTTGAAATATGTTGCCGATAATGCGAAAGTCTTTCAATTAGAATACGGTAATGTATCTGCTGCCAGTGTTGGTGCGATTCAGCGTGCATTATTGGCATTAGAAAATGAAGGGGCAGCAAATTTGTTTGGTGAGCCAGCCTTAAATTTAGAAGATTGGTTACAAACTCGTGATGGACGCGGTGTCATCAATGTCTTAAATTCAGAAAAATTAATTAACTCACCAAAAATGTATAGCGCTTTTTTATTATGGTTAATGGCAGAGTTATTTGAAAATTTACCTGAAGTGGGGGATCCAGATAAACCCAAATTTGTGATGTTCTTTGATGAGGCGCATTTGCTATTTGATGGGGCACCAGCAGTATTAGTCGATAAAGTGGAACAAGTTGTACGTTTAATTCGTTCTAAAGGGGTAGGTGTGTATTTTGTGACGCAAAACTCACTAGATTTACCAGATACTGTATTGGGACAATTAGGTAATCGTGTGCAGCATGCGTTACGCGCATTTACTCCTCGTGATCAGAAAGCAGTCAAAGCTGCGGCAGAAACGTTCCGTACTAATCCAAAGATTAATGTCACAGAAACGATCACAACACTGGGTGTAGGACAAGCATTAGTGTCTTTCTTGGATGAAAAAGGTATGCCATCGCCTGTCGAAGTCGCTTATATTTTTCCTCCGCGTAGCCAATTAAAACCTATTTCGTTGGAAGAACAAACGGCTTGGGTAAAAGATGATGAAATTTATCCGTTTTATCGTGATTTGGTTGATAATGAATCTGCTTTTGAAGTATTAAATCAGCAAGCTGATTTAGCTGCTGTGGCCAAAAAACAGGCAGAAAAAGCGCAAGCGGAAGAAGAAAGTGGTTTAATGGGGAGTTTAAGTCGTATGATTTTTGGGACGAAAAAGCGCGGCGAAAAATTAACAGTAACTGAAGAAATTGTCAGTGGTGTTGCCAAATCAGTAGGACGCAGCATTCGCAGCCAAGTCACCAGACAAATTATGCGTGGCATTATGGGGGCTTTGAAGAAGTAAATGCGGTCAGTTTTAGCAAAGTTTTGCTTTTTTAGTACAACGAAATAACAAAAAGCGCGTTGATCAGTTTCAACGCGCTTTTATTTCAAATGATAGGTTACAGGAATAAGTTAGCAAACAGTAAACCAAATCCTAAGCTAAATGCCATGCTTAATAAGCCGGGCAACATAAAGCTGTGGTTGAAGATGAATTTACCAATGCGAGTTGTACCTGTTGTATCAAAGTCGATAGACGCAATGATTGGACCATAGTTTGGAATGAAGAAATAACCATTCACTGCAACAAAAGTACCAATTAAGATGGGTGCTGGAATACCTAAAGCGATCCCTAATGGGAATAAAGTCGCCACTGTTGCGCCTTGACTGTTCACTAACACTGACAGTCCAAAGAGCGCAAAAGCAAATGTCCAAGGAGCGCTTTCTACTAAGTATTTTACAGCGTCTTTTACTTGGGCAAGATGTGCTTGCATTAAGGTATCACCTAACCAAGCAATACCAAAGATGGCAATCACTGCACGCATACCCGCATGGAAAACGGAGCCTTTAGTGACAGCTGTACCGTCTGGTCTACAGATAAGCATAATGAGTGCACCAGCAGATAACATCACAATTTCAATTGTGTGTGCCATACCCATTGGTTTGTTATCG
This sequence comes from Pasteurella oralis, assembly GCF_042681465.1. Taxonomy (NCBI): domain Bacteria; kingdom Pseudomonadati; phylum Pseudomonadota; class Gammaproteobacteria; order Pasteurellales; family Pasteurellaceae; genus Pasteurella; species Pasteurella oralis. The sequence continues at coordinate 111,389 of NZ_JBHUFP010000001.1, read as the reverse complement.
AACATAGGGCGTAAGCTTGGAAAAGTCCCCATTAATACCACAAGTAATGCCGCAGTGAGGAAAATACTGACAGAAATTTTAGCTGATTGAGACACTTCAATTTCATCAATAGTGGATTGTACTTGGCTTTCTTTAACATATTCAGGATCTTGCAGTTTGGCTAAATAAATTGGGTCTTCATGTAATTCTTTACCCATCTTATTCACAAAAAGACAAGCAACGAAAAGCCCTAACACAGTCGCAGGAATAGTGACACTTAATACATTACCGAGTGTGATACCTTGTGCCTCTAAGTAGTTCACTACAGCAACTACTGCTGCAGCAATTGGACTGGCGACAATAGCAAACTGGGAAGCGATCACTGCCATTGATAATGGGCGCTCTGGGCGTACACCATTGTGGCGACTGACTTCTGCGATAACGGGCAAGACTGAATAAGCTACGTGACCAGTCCCCGCTAATACGGTGAATGTCCAAGTCACAGCGGGTGCCATAAAGGTAATATATTTCGGATTTTTACGTAAAATACGTGCCGCGATTTTGATCATATAATCTAAACCGCCTGCGGCTTGCATTGCAGCTGCAGCAGAAACGACAGCCATGATCATAAACATGACATCGATAGGTAATCCTGCTGGTTTTAAACCGAAGCCAAAAGAGAGAATAGCAAGACCTAAGCCCCCCATGACTCCAAGTCCAATACCGCCAATACGTGCACCGACTAAAATACATAGTAATACTATGCCAAATTGAATGAAGAACATAACGTATCCTTATGTTGTAAGGTTGAACAAAGATTAAGATAAGAAACTATAGGTTGTATTCATACTCGCGTAGAATCGCGCCTAATATAGCAATAAATAGGTAGGCTATCTATAATGTAGATCAATTAAAATTTGAATACTTCCTTTGAAAGATGAATAAACTGCGGTTATACTTAAGACCTCATTTTGAAACTTAACACTGAGATAAAAATGCAAGAATTTATTCCAATGGCAAAAGCCTTTGCTCAAAATCATACATTAATGGTGCTCGCTTGGGTAATGGTGTTTTTTACGGTTATTTATACTTTTTTTAAAGACTTTACATCTAAAGTGAAAGTTGTAACTAACGCAGAAGCAGTTAGTTTAATGAATAATGAAAATGCAGTTGTGGTGGATTTACGTTCAATCGATGAATTTGCTCATGGTCACATTATTAATAGCTTAAATATTTTACCCGCAGAAATTAAAAAGAATAATGTCGGTAAAATTAACCAACATAAAGACACGCCTGTCATTCTCGTTTGTGCAACAGGTATGAGTGCAGGCGCATCGGCTGAATTGCTCGTTAAACAAGGTTTTAACCAAGTTTATACATTAAAAGAAGGCATTACAGGCTGGCGCGCTGCAAATTTACCTTTAATTAAAAAATAAATCATAAGGACTTAAAAATGGCTGAAGAAAATAAAGCAGTAGAAAAAGAAGAACAAGAAGTTCAACCTGTATTACAAATTCAACGTATTTATGTGAAAGATGTGTCGTTTGAGGCACCAAATTTGCCACATATTTTCCAACAAGATTGGGATCCAAAATTAGGCTTTGATTTAAGTACAGAAGCAAAACAGGTCGGTGACGATTTATACGAAGTTTGTTTAAATATTTCAGTCGAAACCACAATGGAAAGCACAGGTGATGTTGCATTTATTTGTGAAGTAAAACAAGCGGGCGTATTCACTATTAGTGGTTTAGAAGATATGCAAATGGCACATTGTTTGACTTCGCAATGTCCAAGCATGTTATTCCCATATGCACGTGAATTGGTTTCAAGCTTAGTTAATCGTGGAACATTCCCTGCATTGAATCTTTCACCAGTGAATTTCGATGCGTTGTTTATGGATTATTTACAACGCCAAGAACAACAAGCTGAACAAAACACTGAACAAGAAAACAAAGAAGTTCATTAATCTATCTCTTTTCGCTCTCGCTTCGAGAGCGAAATTTTATCACTTACTGTAGTTAAGATGATGTCTATTTTCCTCACTCAATTTCACAATTTTTCGGGAGTATAAGTATGAATACAACTGTTGCCACTTCTCCAATTACTGTGCTTGGTGCAGGTTCGTATGGTACAGCATTGGCTATCGCATTTTCTCGAAATGGATTTCCTACTTATCTGTGGGGGCACGATCCTGTACATATGCAACGTTTGGGTGAAGAACGGCAGAATAATGCCTTTTTACCGAATATTGATTTTCCTGAAGCATTGCATATTGAATCAGATTTAGCTACAGCAATAAGTCGTTCTCGTGATCTATTAATTGTTGTACCAAGCCATGTTTTTGGTGAAGTCATTGACAAAATTAAGCCGTATTTACGTCCTGATCATCGTATTGCTTGGGCAACGAAAGGATTGGAGCGTAATACTGGGCGTTTATTGCAAGAGGTGATTGAAGAAAAACTCGGTACGCAATATCCATTAGCAGTATTATCTGGTCCAACATTTGCCAAAGAATTAGCCGCAGGCTTACCAACTGCAATTGCACTCGCCGCGAATAATGAACAATTTGCTTTGGAATTTCAGGCGCGTATTCATTGTAGTAAGCATTTCCGTGTGTATATCAATCAGGACATGATTGGGGTGCAATTAGGCGGCGCGATTAAAAATGTGATTGCGATTAGTGCTGGTATGTCAGATGGCATGGGATTTGGTGCTAATGCGAGAACCGCATTAATTACTCGAGGCATTGCTGAGATCAGTCGTTTAGGCGCTTCTTTAGGTGCGAATCCAAACACTTTTATGGGAATGTCTGGTTTAGGCGATTTAGTATTGACCTGTACTGATGATCAATCGCGTAATCGTCGTTTTGGCATTATGCTCGGGCAGGGTTTTGCTGCACAAACCGCAATGGATAACATTGGTCAAGTGGTCGAAGGTTTTTATAATGCGAAAGAAGCTTATTTACTAGCACAGCGACAAGGTATTGAGATGCCAATTACAGAACAAGTTTATCAAGTCTTGTTCTGTGGTAAAAATGCGCAAGAAGTTGCCGCTAGCTTACTTGGACGTGAGCGTAAAGGCGAATAAGCAAGGAAGATAAAAAGCGAGGGAAAAAATGCCATTAGAAGTTTGGAATTATATTCGCCAAGAAGCAAAAGATTTAGTCGAAAATGAGCCTATTTTGGCGAGTTTTTTTCATGCAACTATTTTAAAACATCATAATTTAGGCAATGCATTAAGCTATATTTTAGCAAATAAATTAGCCAATCCGATTATGCCTGCAATTGCATTGCGCGAGATCATTGAAGAAACCTATCAAGCTCAACCAGATATTATTGATAGTGCCGCCTGTGATATTCGGGCGGTACGTCAGCGTGATCCCGCAGTAGAATTATGGTCAACGCCATTATTATATTTAAAAGGTTTCCATGCTTTGCAAAGTCACCGTATTACACATTACTTGTGGCAACAAAAGCGCAAAGCTCTTGCGGTATATTTACAAAATCAGATTTCTGTCGCTTTTGATGTAGATATTCATCCTGCCGCAAAAATTGGCTGCGGTATTATGTTTGATCACGCCACAGGCATTGTGATTGGTGAAACCTCTGTGGTTGAAAATGATGTATCTATTCTGCAAGGTGTGACGCTAGGTGGTACAGGTAAAGAAACTGGTGATCGTCACCCGAAAGTGCGTGAAGGTGTGATGATAGGTGCGGGTGCTAAAATTTTAGGCAATATTGAAGTCGGGCGTTATGCTAAAATCGGTGCTAATTCAGTCGTCTTACAACCTGTACCTGAATATGCGACTGCTGCTGGTGTGCCAGCACGTGTGATTGGACGTGATAAGCAAGCGAAGCCTGCTTTTGAAATGAACCAATATTTTAATGGTGATAATCCGAACGAAAACGAATGATGAGCAGATGAAAGTGCGGTCAGTTTCCGCACTTTTTTATTGCATGATGAGGTAAATAAGATGATCAATAAAGATACACAACTCTGTATTTCTTTAGCCGGTCGGCCGGGCAATTTTGGTACAAGATTTCATAATTATTTATATCAAAAGTTAGGCTTGAACTATATTTATAAAGCTTTTACGACCAACGATATTGAACATGCAGTTAAAGGTGTGCGTGCGTTAGGGATTCGCGGTTGTGCAGTGTCGATGCCCTTTAAAGAAAGCTGTATTCCATTTTTAGATGAAATATCCGTGTCGGCACAAGCAATTGAGTCAGTGAATACGATTGTTAATGACAATGGTTATCTTAAAGCATACAACACCGATTACATCGCTATTGTAAAATTAATTGAACAATATCAGTTAAAACCTAGTGCAAGTGTGATTGTGCACGGGAGTGGTGGTATGGCGAAAGCGGTGGTAGCGGCATTTAAAAATGCTGGTTTTAAGCATTTAAAAGTGTATGCCCGTAATCGTATGACAGGTGAATACTTAGCAAATTTATATGGTTATTCGTATGTTGCAAACCTAGACAACGACAGTGCGGATGTTTTAGTCAATGCGACTCCAATTGGTATGACTGATGGCGTAGCAGCACAATCGCTTGCCTTTCCTGAATCACTGATTAATCAAGCTAAAACCGTGTTTGATGTGGTAGCATTACCAGCACAAACACCTTTAATTCAATATGCTGAGCGACAAAGTAAACAAGTGATTTCAGGTGCTGAAGTTATTGTGCTACAAGCCGTTGAACAATTTGCGCTTTATACTTTACAACGTCCTAGTGAAGCATTAATTGCAAAAGCAGCAGAATTTGCGCGTTCAGCAACAAGTTAATTTCACTATCAATTGTAATTTTAAATGATTGTAAAGGCGTGCTGCTGTTTGTCTTATAAGCGTAGGGTAATTTCCTGCGCGATAAATTTACCGCAGTAAAATCAATTTAACTCAAAGGGGCAGAACGATTTCTGCCAAATACTGTTTTTCTTTTTCACTCCATTTACCCCAACCCAATATATCCCCAGCTAGTATACTGTCGTTGCAACGCCTTAAAAAGTGCGGTGAGTTTTTTAACAATTTTTCTTGTTAGATAGAAAATGAAAATTTTTATCATTTTTTACTTTTCTTTTTTGTATTCAAACGGTAATATGCAAAACTTATTTTTTACAAAAAAATAAGATGATCATTTTCTTGTAAAAAGTAACGTTCTGTTTAGGTTTAATTTCGAAGGGATTCCTATGTACCACCAACAAGTTAATTATAAATTAAAACCAATTACTGTTTTATTATCAGCGCTGTTTGCCACAAGTCCTTTGTTTGCCAATAGCCAAAATGAAGAGGTTATTTTGCTTGACGAAATTAGTGTAACCTCAAATATTGCCGTATTTTCCAGTGACCCTTTGTCAGGTTCACCAAAATTGAATGATATTGTGGTAAATAAAAAAGCATTAAAAGCACGTTCTAGCACATTAGGTAATGCATTAGCGGGTGAATTAAGTGTACATAGTAATCAATTTGGCGGTGGTGCCAGTGCTCCAGTGATTCGTGGGCAGGAAGGTGTACGTTTAAAAATCTTACAAAATGGCTCTGATGTGATCGATATGTCGCAGCTATCACCAGATCATGCCATTGGTGTTGATACTTTGTTGGCAGAACAAGTTGAAATTGTACGTGGCGCTTCTACTTTATTGTATGCTACCGCATCTCCTGCTGGAGTAGTAAATGTCATTGACCGCCGTATTCCAACTCAAGTGCCAGAAAAAGGCTATGAAGTAGATTTAAATACGCGTTACAACACGAATAGCCATGAAAAATTAGCAACTACAGGCATTAGTGCTGGTTTAGGAAAACATATTGCATTACGTTTTGAAGGACTTGTACGTGATTCGGAGAATTATCGTGTACCAGGCTTTAAACTCGGTCAGACTCTGAATTATGTGCCAGATACACAGAATAAAACTAAAGCAAGCAACTATGGTATTTCTTTCATTGGTGAGCGAGGTTATCTCGGCTTTGCTTATAATGAGCGTCGTGAGAAATATGGCTTGCCCGGTCATAATCATAAACTTGATAGTTGTAGTGCACATATTTTTGGGGGAAACCTTAGACATAACTATTATTTGGGACTTTATCCACATTTAATGGACGATACTGATTTAGTAAATACTCACTTTCACTGTGGATATGGACATGAAAATGATGGTAAGCATAGCCATGATAATCCTTATGGGCATGACCATGATCATACCGTTGGCGGTCCTTTCGTTGATTCACAGTCAAAACGTTATGATATTCGTGCAGAATTGAAGCAGCCAATCAAAGGGTTAGACAAAGTTAAATTTAGTTATTCAGAAACTCGTTATAAGCACAATGAACGAGATGCGGATATTCCAATCAATTTGTTTAAGAATAATGGCTACAATGTACGTGTTGAATTTTTCCATACACCTGTTGGTGATCTAACAGGTGTATGGGGGGCACAATATCAAACTCAAACCAGTAGTGCCAATATTCCTCGTATTCCGCCTTGCTCTTTGAATGCAACGGATCCTTGTCATAAAAAGAAAAAACGTGATCCACTGAAAATTAGAGAAGGCGCGCGTAAACATTGGGCATTAATTGAGAATACACAAGAACAATTGAGTTTCTTTGCCGTTGAACAGTTACGCTGGCAAGATTTCTTATTTGAAGCAGGTTTACGTACTGAAAAACAACAGATTAAAATTGATCACGATACAAAAGCGATTGCCAAACTTAAGGAGTCTATTGAGGGCTGTAATAAAAATAATTTCTTTTATGATCCAAGAAATTGTAAACCAGGCAGTTATCCTGCGCCAGATCTATCAACTTACAATGATCGTGCGACCTCTTACTCTGGTGCAGTAAGTTGGAATTTTACACCTGATTATACCTTGTCTTTTACTTATTCTCATAATGAGCGTCATCCTACACCAATGGAACTGTATTATCATGGAAAGCATTTAGCCACCGTATCGTTTGAACATGGTAATCGTTATTTGCGTAAGGAAGTGTCTGATAACTTTGAGTTAGGACTTGGTTATTTAGGTGAAAAATTAAGCTACACAGTCAATATTTATTATAATGACTTTAAAAACCGTATCTTTAATCAAACGCTGAGTAAGTCAGGCAATTTGTCTTTAAATCGCTATAACCAGTCAAAAGCAATTTATTATGGTGCGGAAGGGCGAATTGATTACGCATTCACTCCCGATTTGAAAATGGGATTATTTGGCGATTACGTGCGTGGTAAATTATTTGATTTACCGCCAACTTATGAAGTTGAACATGCCAGTGAAACACAAAGACCTGTTGCACAGCCTGATCAAAATGCCCCAAGAGTTCCACCTGCTCGTTTAGGTTTTAGAGCCAAAATGCAGGTGACAGACAATTTAGCAAGCTCATTAGAATATACTTATGTTTATCAACAACATAAAGTTGCACCATTAGAAAATGCCACAGCGGCACACAGTTTATTAAATATGGGGTTAAATTATTCTCGTACGATAGGCAAAGTGGATTATCAACTGTTTGTTGAAGGCAATAATTTACTGAATCGTAAGATTTATTCACATACTTCCTTTTTACCATTTGTACCACAAATGGGACGTAATTTTACGTTAGGTTTGAATATTCATTTCTAAGTGAGATTAAGTGCATCGTTAAAAGCACAGTTTGTATCGAACTGTGCTTTTTTGTGTTGGGATTTTGCTCAGTAAGATATCAGCAAAACTCAGTTAAAACAGACCGCACTTTATTCTAAATTGAGTGGGTGACTATTGTTAGCTAAGGTACTTTTATGCTCACGAATGAGTGCCATAAAAGGTTGGGCAAAGCGTTCTAGCTTAATTGCCCCTACTCCGTTAATTTGAAGCATTTCAGCATTTGTAGTTGGTTGATATTGTGCCATTTCCTGCAAAGTTGCATCGTTGAACACAATATAAGATGGAATGTTTTCTTTATCTGCAATTTGTTTGCGTAAAAAACGTAAACGGGCAAATAGATCTTTATCATAATGATTCAGCGCATTTTTTTGCGGCGAAATGACAGCCTGCAGTGAAGAAAGTCGTGGCATAGCAAGTTGTAGTGGTCGCTCACCACGTAAAAAAGGTTTGGCATTTTCGGTCAATTGTAATGTGGTATTGAAATGATCAAAGATTTGTTTGACTAAGCCTAAATGAATTAATTGGCGAATCACAGCTTGCCAGTGCTCTTTACTTTTATCTTTACCAATGCCATAGACACTAAGTTGGTCATGTTGGTGGTCTTTAATTTTTTGATGAGTTAAACCACGTAATATACCAATAATATAATGCGTTCCAAAACGTTGCCCTACGCGATAAATTGTTGACATCACTTTTTGTGCATCCACTAGACCATCGTATTGTTTGGGCGGGTCAAGACAAATATCACAATTTTGACAAGGGATTTGACGATGTTCGCCAAAATAATTGAGTAAGACTAAACGGCGACAAGTTTGACTTTCTGCAAACTCGCCAATCGCTTGTAGTTTGAGTTCTTCAATTTGACGTTGCGAACTTTCTGGTTTTTCTAATAAAATTTTATGCAGCCAAGCATAATCCGCTGGCTCATAAAATAACACTGCTTCTGCAGGTAAATCATCACGCCCTGCTCGCCCAGTTTCTTGATAGTAAGCTTCAATACTGCGCGGTAAATCAAAGTGTGCCACAAAACGTACATTAGATTTATTAATTCCCATGCCAAACGCAATAGTCGCCACAACGACTTGGACATTATCGCGTTGAAAAGCACGTTGTACTTGCTCACGTTGACTTACTTCAAGTCCCGCATGGTAAGCTTGAGCAAATACGCCTTTATTACGTAGGCTTTCTGCAATACGCTCTACTTTATTGCGGCTATTACAATAAATAATGCCGCTCTTGCCTTTTTGTCCTAATACAAAACGGCACAATTGATCTATCGGTTTGAACTTTTCGATTAAAGTATAGCGAATATTAGGACGATCAAAACTACCAATATATACATGGGGATCATGTAAATTGAGATGTAATAGAATATCTTTACGCGTGGCATGATCGGCGGTCGCAGTTAATGCCATAATTGGTGCATTTGGGAAACAACTTTTTAAACCGCCTAGTTGGCTATATTCAGGACGAAAATCATGTCCCCACTGTGAAATGCAATGGGCTTCGTCAATAGCAATAAAACTGACTTGGCTATGTGAGATTAAGTGGAAGAAACTTGTGGTCATTACTTTTTCTGGCGAAACATATAACAGCTTTAAGTTACCCGCCATGATTTTATTGTGCACAGTTTGCTGTTCCGAAAAGGTCTGACTTGAATTGAGGTAGTCTGCTTCAATGCCATTGGCAAGTAGTTGATCCACTTGGTCTTTCATTAATGAAATCAGCGGTGAAATCACTAATGTTAACCCCTCAAAACATAAGGCTGGAATCTGATAGCATAATGATTTTCCATTACCTGTTGCCATAATGACAAGGCTATCTTTGCCTTGTAATGTAGCATCGATCACTTCTTCTTGTCCGAGGCGAAAGCTTTGGTAACCAAAAACAGAGTGCAATACATCAAGTGCGGTCTGTTTTAGTGAAATTTGCTTAAAATCGACCGCACTTTTTATGCTTTGTTGTTGTACTTCATCAGAACACATTATTTAGCGAAATACCTATACCAATGCGTTGAATATTTTTCTGATAATCGACTAAAGATTCACCATAGCCAGTGTAATATTGGGTATAGAAACGAATATTTTTAGTGATCGGATAGCTGTAGCTTGCTTCTAGTCCACCTTTATTAGAAGCGGGATTATAGTGCCCTGACAGTTTGAATTGATGATTTTGATAATAGTAGCCTACTGCTAAATCAAAGTAACTTCGATATTTGCTGATATCAGGATTATCATCATCTTTGGTTTTTTCAGGGATACGCCACCAAGGTTTGATTTCGATTGTCCAGTGATCTTTTATTGCAGAGGCTCGAGCGTAAATACGATTCCAACTACGAGAAAGCTTTTCGCGATCATTGCGACCATTCGATTGGTGATTGATACCTGTTTCAACATCCTGCATTATCCAGCCAAAAGGTAAAGCGTAATGTGTTTTCCAAGCAATAAACAACTGTGGTTCATAATTGGTTTCGCGGAACGGCGAGGATTCATTTACATTGCTTAATTGAAACCAGGATTTTTGTGTATAAGAGGCAGCTAATACGGAATCTTTACCCAAAATACCGCGCCACAGTGGCAATGCTAAACTAATTTGAAATTTTAGTTCGTCTTTACGTGTGTTGTCTTTTTTCTGGAAGTTGCCATCTGAATAAGTCGCCATCAAATAGTTTTTTTCATAGCCAAGTAAGCCAACAAAATCTTCTGATTTTGTCAGTAAGACTTGCGTTTTACTTTGATAAGGGCGAGAACTTTCCACGCCTTGCGCTGAAGCTGTTGCACTGAAAATTACACTGAGGAATCCCGTTAAAATTAGCCATTGTTGATTGATTTTCATGCTTTATCCTTAGCAAAAATGCACAGATTCTCCATGCGCAATACAAGCTTGTTCTAAACAATCCCAAAATTTTTTGCCATCACTGCTAATCCATTCATTATTTTGAAAGCTAAAATGGAACCCGCCAACACGGCTAGCTAACCATAATTCTAATAATGGTTCTTGTTTATTGATGACAATTTGACTGCGATCTTCAAAGGTAATGCTGAAAACAGAACCTTGTGTATCACAATCCACATCGCAGTCTTGCGCTTCTAATTGTTCTTCAATCGTCGCCCAAACCTGCTCAATATTTTGATGAAATTCCGTTACGTTCATAAATCCCTCTTATTCATCGTGCTAAAACTAAGGATTATAAAGATTTTCGCATTATTGTGATAGCACAAAGACAGATTTAATGGTAAAAAGTGTTGTCAATGTCAACAACAAAGGATAATAAAATGAAAAAATGGGTCTCCGCTTTCGTCTTAGCTGCACTTTGTGTCTTAACCGTGAGTTGCGGTGTAAAAGGGCCGCTTTATTTTCCAGAAAAAGAGCAAGCACAAGACACAGTAAAATAGTAGGTATGCAATGGATTATTTTCAATATCAACAGCAACAATTAATGGCAGAACAAGTGCCTGTCCGACAAATTGCTGAGCAATTTGGCACACCGCTTTATATTTATTCGCGTGCCACTTTAGAACGCCATTGGCATGCTTTTGATAAGGCATTAGGTGATCATCCGCATTTGATTTGCTTTGCGGTCAAGTCTAACCCAAATATTGCGCTTTTAAATGTCATAGCACGTTTAGGATCAGGATTTGATATTGTATCGCAAGGTGAACTAGAGCGTGTACTGGTTGCAGGCGGTGAGGCAAGCAAAATCGTGTTTTCTGGGGTCGCTAAAACACATGCTGAAATTGCACGTGCTTTAGAAGTGGGGATTCGTTGTTTTAATGTTGAATCTATTGCTGAATTACAACGTATCAATCAAGTTGCAGGTGAAATGGGTAAAATTGCGCCTATCTCATTACGCGTAAATCCTGATGTAGATGCACATACACACCCTTATATTTCAACTGGTTTAAAAGAAAATAAATTTGGCGTGAGTGTCGATCAGGCTCGCGAAGTTTATCGTATAGCGAGCCAGTTACCACATATTCAAATTACAGGAATGGATTGCCATATTGGTTCTCAGTTAACCGAACTACAACCTTTTCTTGATGCGACAGATCGTCTCATTGTGTTAATGGAACAATTAAAGCAAGATGGTATTTTACTTAAACATTTAGACTTAGGTGGCGGCTTAGGTGTGACCTATACTGATGAAACACCGCCTCACCCAACAGAATATGCTTCAGCATTATTGGAAAAATTAAAAGCTTATAACGATCTTGAAATTATTCTGGAACCAGGACGTGCTATCACCGCCAATGCAGGCATTTTAGTCACGAAAGTGGAATACATAAAAAGCAATGAAAGTCGTCATTTTGCCATTGTTGATGCGGGAATGAACGATATGATCCGCCCTGCCCTATATCAAGCTTATATGAATATTATTGAAGTTGACCGTACTTTAACTCGCCAAGCACAAGTTTATGACGTAGTTGGTCCAATTTGCGAAACTTCCGATTTTCTAGGCAAACAACGTCAATTAGCGATTGCAGAGGGGGATTATCTGGTACAACGTTCAGCAGGGGCTTATGGCGCAAGTATGTCATCCAACTATAATTCACGTTCGCGGACAGCAGAAGTGATGGTTGATGGTGATCAAGTCCACTTAATTCGCCGTCGTGAGGCATTGGACGCGTTGTGGGCATTAGAGCAGCTATTGCCTTAAGTGAGTAAGATATGGGTAAAAGTGCGGTTAATATTTTAACAATTTTAAGTTGCTCGCTTTCTATTTGGCGATGATAAATTTTGAAATCCTCGTACATACAAAGATTGACGAGGATTTTTATTATAATTGAGCGGTATAATAAACTTGTCAATTCAAGGATAACGCAATATTGATGTATAATTATGCATTATGTGTGCTAGAAATGCGAAATAAAGGATAACAATGGCAAATACGGTTTTAATTACAGGATCAAGTCGAGGGATTGGAAAAGCAATTGCACTAAATTTAGCTGAACAGGGATATGATATTGTTGTACATTGCCGTTCTCGTATTGAAGAAGCAGAAGCAGTTGCCCAAGAAATTCGTGCATTAGGGCGACAAGCTAGAGTATTACAATTTGATGTGGCTAATCGAGCAGAGGTTACCAAAAAATTGGTCGCAGATATAGATGAATTTGGGGCATATTACGGCGTGGTACTGAATGCAGGACTAACTCGTGATAATGCTTTTCCGGCATTAACTGATGAAGATTGGGATTGTGTACTTCGGACTAATTTAGATGGTTTTTACAATGTGTTACACCCGATTATGATGCCAATGATTCGCCGTCGTAAAGCAGGGCGAATTGTTTGCATTACTTCAGTTTCTGGGTTAATCGGCAATCGTGGACAAGTGAATTACAGCGCATCAAAAGCTGGTATTATCGGTGCCGCAAAAGCATTAGCTATTGAACTTGCCAAACGTAAAATCACAGTAAACTGTGTTGCACCAGGATTAATTGATACTGATATTTTAGACGAAAATGTACCTATTGATGACATTCTGAAAATGATTCCTGCGCAACGAATGGGTAATCCTGATGAAGTTGCTCATGCGGTACAGTTCTTAATGGATGAAAAAGCGGGTTATATCACGCGTCAAGTGATCGCAGTAAACGGCGGATTGTGTTAGCAAATAATGTAAAAGCGAGTCTTGTATTCGCTCAGTATAAAGAGAGATAGAATGAAACGAGTTGTAGTAACAGGGATTGGCGGTATTACTGCATTTGGTCGCCATTGGTCAGAAATTAAAATGGCTTTTCAACGTAAACAAAATGCAGTGCAAACGATGGACAGTTGGGCTGATCGTTATCCTGAATTAGAAGCTCGTTTAGGGGCAATTATTGCTGATTATCGTCCACCAAAACATTGGAATCGTAAACAACTTCGTAGCCTTGGACGTGTTTCACAGCTTGTCGTTGATGCCAGTGAGCAAGCACTTGCTAATGCAAACTTACTTGATGAAAATGGCGTTATCTTGGATTATCTCAAAGATGGCAGAATGGGAGTAGCTTGTGGTTCTTCAACTGGCTCAACTAATGATATTAAAGATGCAGCAGAGCTATTAATGACAGGTAAATCAGAAGGATTCAATGCGAATACTTATGTGCGCATGATGCCGCATACCACTGCCGCAAATATTGGTATTTTTTTCGGTTTAACAGGACGCATTATCCCAACATCAAGTGCTTGCTCGTCAGGCAGCCAAGCCATAGGTTATGCTTATGAATCAATTAAATATGGGCTTATCCCGATGATGTTAGCAGGTGGTGGTGAAGAATTTTGCCCGTCAGAAGTTTATGTATTTGATTCACTCTATGCCGCTAGTCGTAAAAATGATACCCCTAAACAAACACCGCGTCCTTATGATCAACAACGCGATGGTTTAGTTATTGGCGAAGGAGCAGGAATGTTTGTATTAGAAGAATTAGAACATGCGCTTGCACGTGGTGCCAATATCATTGCTGAAGTAGTAGGTTATGGCGCAAATAGTGATGGTAGCCATGTGACACGTCCACAAAAAGAAACCATGCAGCGCTGTATGGAATTAGCGATTAAAGATGCCGCCATTACGCCAAGCCAAATTGGCTATGTGAATGGGCATGGTACAGCGACGGAACAAGGTGATATCGCAGAAACACTAGCGACAGAAGCTGTGTTTGGCAAAGTGCCGTTAAGCTCACAAAAAAGCTATCTTGGACATACACTGGGCGCTTGTGGTGCATTAGAATCGTGGTTTTCTATTGAGATGATGAAAGATAATTGGTTTGCGCCAACGATTAATTTGAATCATGTTGATGAACGTTGCGGTCAACTTGATTACATCCAAGGTGATGGACGTGAAATTCATACAAATTATGTCATGAATAATAATTTTGCCTTCGGTGGTGTCAATACTTCGTTAATTTTTAAACGCTGGGTGGAATAAATGTAAAAGCGGGTTTGATACTCGCTCCACTCCTGAGTTGATATAGATAATAGGCAAGCATAAGATTTGTCTGTGTACATACCTATTTATGAAAAGTATTTTAATTGTATCTTATTCACAAACAGGACAGCTTACTGCATAGCCAATGGATTTTAGCAAAGATATAGATCATATATTGGGCGTAAGTGGTGCCATAGAAACCGCGTTTTTAATTAATTACTTGCTATAAAAGTGACATGCCAAAATTTTGTAAAAACATACCGCACTTACCTATTATTCAAGGTGCATTACCGCTCAAAACAAAAGTACAATCTGATACTCCCCTTTCTTTAGCGTCCAATTTTAGTTCACTAAGTAAATTCAACAAAATGTTTCAGCCGTTGGGGTTGGCTAAGTTAGATTTTCGCTTAGCTACACATAAAATAGCATTAATTGATTGAACATTATCAAGTAAATCAGTTAGAAGACAGTTGTTGATTATTACTCAATTTAGAACCAAAACAAGCAATTGATATAGTAAAACTGTACAGCTTACATTATGAGCTGTCACAAATATGACAATCGCTACATAATCTGGTCAAAATCAGGTAAAATATCCAGAATTTTATGCTACTTTAGGGAAAGAAAAATATGAAGAATTACTTTTTACCTAGTTTATTGCTTTTAACTATGTTATCAACAGCCTGCTCAACAACAACTTTCAAAAGCACTCCTCTTAGTAAAATAAATGACTTGAAACATATTTGTATCAAAGATGCTGAGAATCCTAAGTTGCCTGAGTTTACACAATTAATTGCACAAAATTTAAAAGTCAAAGGGATTACCTCAGAAATTAGAACTGAACTTCCTCCTCGCTGTCGTTATGCACTTGCATATTCTCTTAATCAGAAAGATGGTTTAATTCATTCTGCCAAATTACGAGTAAGTGAAATGAACTATGATGAACGTACGAATTTAGGTGAAGTATCTTATTGGTTGATTGGGGAAGAGGAAAAAGCAAATGTCGCTCAAACTGGACTAAAAGGTCAAGTAGATAACATTGTGAATGAATTATTTAAATATTATTAATTTTTACTGATTATGGGTGGTACATCAATTTGTAAGTTTTCGTTCAATATTTCTCATTGGAATATTGTATGTAATAAAACATTGTCTGTTGAAGATTGGCGACAAGGTGAAACACATTGGTTGAGAAATGCAGAACAATGGGAAAATTTTAATCCTAAATTAGCTTTTTTACCGCCTTTAAAGCGTCGTCGGTTAAGTGATGCTGCGCGGCTATTTTTTGAAGCTGCGTGGCAATTAACTGAGCAGGACAATAATTTACCTGTTGTCTATGCTTCGCTTAATAGCGAGCTTAATCGTAGTTTTGCGTTATGGCAAAGCCTATTGCAAGAAGGTGATGTTTCACCAACGTCATTTAGTTTATCTGTGCACAATGCTTTAGTTGGACAGTGGTCTGAAATGCGGCAGATAAAAAATGAAACTACAGCAATAAGTGCACAAAAAGATAATCTTGAAATTGCGTTACTGGAAGCTTTTTTGTTACTTAATGATGGGCAAGAAAAAGTCCTTGTGGTGGTTGCTGAATGTCCGCCAGATAAAATGTATAATGTTCAGCCTTTTGTTCGTCCACCATTTTCCTATGCATTAGCAATGGTGGTGGAAAAAGGGCAGGATTATTGCTTAAGTTTAGACAGACAAGTTGTTACAGCTAGTGGATTAGTGGATAACGCTCTTACTTGGGTTAAAAATTATCATCTTACCCAGACGCAATGGCAAACACCAAGTAGTTGTGGGGGAGCATGGCAATGGCAGAAAAAATAGATTGGATAAAGCGCTTGCTAGGTACTTTATTTGGCTTTATTTTGTTTGGTATTGTTGGAGTCTTATTCAAAGTTATATTGTATCCTTATACGAAAAACTATCCGTATAATGATCTTACAACCCAGCTAAAAGGGCGTCAAATTGTGAGTAGCAGTTGGCGTTTTTTTATCCGTTATCTCTCTTGGGCTGGCATTTTAGAGATAAAATACCAAGGTTTTGAGCGGCTTGGGCGCACGGGGCAGTTAGTGTTAGCGAATCATCCTTCATTATTAGATGTAGTTTTAATTTTTAGTCAAGAACCGCGTTTTAATTGTATTGTTAAAAAAGAGTTGTTGAATAATCCTGCGATGACCAGTCCAATTAAGGCTTGTGGTTTTCTACCTAATACAGAATCGGAAGCACTTTTAGAACAAAGTCACGAAGTTCTAAAAAATGAAGCGCTGCTGCTCTTTCCCGAAGGAACCCGTACAGGCTGGGATGGCGTAGTAAAATTACATCGTGGTGCGGTTTCTATAGGCTTACGAAGTGCAAAAGTGATTACTCCCCTTGTAATTAAAATGAACCCACCTAATTTAAAAAAAGGACAGCCTTGGTATAAAATTCCAAAGCACAAAATTTGCTACGAATTAATTGTGGGTGAGGATATTAATCCACAGCAGTGGTTAGCAGAGAAGCCATTACCTATCGCTTCTCGTCATTTAAATCAATATTTAGAAGATTATTTCAATTCAAAGACAAAGGATCAAAAATGGAGCTCGAATTACAATTAAAACAATTAATTATTGATAGTCTTGCACTTGAAGAAATGAGTGCAGAGGATATTGATACAAACGCACCTTTATTTGGTGATGATGGTTTAGGTTTAGATTCCGTAGATGCTTTAGAGTTAGGTTTAGCAGTACAAAAAAACTTTGGTTTACAGTTAAATAGTGAGCAGCAAAATTTACGTGAGCATTTTGAAAGTGTAGCTACGTTAGCGGCATTCATCCGTTCACAACAAAGTTAAGGATTAAGTTATGACTGAACAAGAAATTCAAAAAGTATTGACTGACGCTCTTGTATCTTTATTTGAAATTGACGCAGCTAAAATTACGCCTGAAACACACCTTTATCAAGATTTAGAAATCGATAGTATTGATGCAATTGATTTGATCGATTATATCAAACGCCAGACAGGTTATAAGTTACAGGCTGAAGATTTTCGTAATGTGCGTACAGTTAAAGATGTCATAGAGGCGGTAAAGAAAATCAGTGTTAATGATCATTCTGTGTAATGAACAGTATCCAACAAATTAAACAATTATTGCAACAGCATAGCTGGGTGAATGATTGTATTATCCGTATTCAACAGGATCAATTATGGGCGTTAGTTGAATTATCCACATCAGGTATCTCTGTATTTAGAGAACAAGGTAGAAAAAGTGTGGTAAATCAGCTTTGTTCTGATTTTGAATCTGTCGCCATACCATGGGTATGGCGCTTTGTTGAAAAACTGCCTCAACAGCAAGATTCTGATGTATTTATAGACAGTTTTTCCCCTATATTAACGCCTTCTTGGACGAATTATACTTCACAAGACAATGTATATCTTTTAAGTGGAAAAGTACCTCTTGATTTGCATTATTTTGAAGGGCATTTTGCTCATTTTCCATTAGTCCCAGGTGTGATTGAATTGCAATGGGTCAATGAGCAAATCACACGCCTTTTTGATTTTAAGTGCAACATATTACGAATTGATAATTTAAAGTTTCAGAAATTTTTGCGTCCAAATGACGAAATGTTGTTAACTTTAAAATGGGAGGCAACAAAGAATCGAATAGCCTTCCAACTTAAAACAGAGGGTGAAATGTGTGCCAGTGGTTTGATTGTATTTGCTGACGAGTAATGCATGAGTAGATTGCAATTTGCGGTAAATTTATTATTGACGTTGGTCACTATCGCATATCCTATTATTTGGTTGTTTTTAGGGCAAGAATATCAATCTATATTGTATTGCTTGCCTTATATTATGGCAGGATTATGGGGGATGAAAGGGTATTTACAGCCAGCAAATTGGCAACGTTATCTTGCATTAA
This sequence comes from Pasteurella oralis, assembly GCF_042681465.1. Taxonomy (NCBI): domain Bacteria; kingdom Pseudomonadati; phylum Pseudomonadota; class Gammaproteobacteria; order Pasteurellales; family Pasteurellaceae; genus Pasteurella; species Pasteurella oralis. The sequence goes on along the minus strand of NZ_JBHUFP010000001.1, from coordinate 92,967 downwards.
TGATGGCATTCATTTTGTTGTTAGTCGGGCTTACTCGTACAATTGACACAATGTATTGGTATCCTGTAGCTATTAATGTCATGATGTTAACGCTTTTTGCTGGAAGTTTATTTAGTAAACAATCTATTATTGAGCGTTTTGCTCGTTTACAAACCCCAAATTTACCTGAAAAAGCGATTTGGTACACACGTGTTGTCACAAAATCATGGTGTGTATTTTTTTTATTAAATATTTTGATGACTACGGGATTTATTTTGTCTGAACAATATCATTATTGGGCACTGTATACAGGGGTTATTGCTTATATTTTGATGGCAATATTGATGGTAGGCGAATGGTGTATCAGACAAATTGTAATGAAGAAGCAGGAGCAATGATGGCATCATCGTTAAGAAATGCTCAACTTACGAGTACTGATTTTGATTATCGTCGTCAGCAAATTTACCAGCAGTTAATACAAGATAATATACAGATTGTTGGATTATGGATTGAAAATGCACAATTATTCACTTGCACTTTATTAGCTTGTTTAGATGCCAAAGTAAAAGTTTTACTTCCACCCAATTTACTTCCTGAAAATCAGCGTTGGGTCATAGAAAATGCTGATCTTCTTTTTACTCAAGAATACCTTTCTTGTTACGCAACTTCACAGCATGTTGAGCATATTACTTCTGATATTGATAAAACTAACTCAACAGAAATTTGCTTAAAGACTTCAGGTAGCAGCGGGCAAGCAAAAATTATTAAAAAAACTGCACAGCAAATGTGGAAAGAGGCTGAAACTTTAGCGCAAGTTTTGCCTTTTGAACGTGGTATAAATATTACGGTATTAGGTAGTGTGAGTGTTCAGCACCTTTATGGCTTAACTTTTCGTGTTTTTTTAGCGTTAGAAATGGGCTGGTCATTAGGGGGTGAGCAATTACACTACCCAGAATATTTAATTGAGCAAAGTTATCAATCCCAGCAAGCCATTTGGATTAGTAGCCCTGCTTTGTTAAGTCGCTTAAATTTAGAAAATGCTGCTTTACGTCAGTGCAATCTTATCGGTATAGTTTCTTCAGGTGGTGTATTACCTGAAAATGTAGGCAATTTAATTCGAACTCAATTGACTATTCCTGTTGTTGAAATTTATGGTAGTACAGAAACAGGAGCGATAGCTGCTCGTCAAGATAATGGTTTATGGCAAAGTTTACCTCATAGCCAAATTGGTCTTGATGCACAGGGTGCATTGTGGGTGAAGTCAGCTTGGATTAACCAAAAAGAGCAAACCGCTGATGCAGTTGAGATTTATAGCAATGGGTTTCAACTGTTAGGACGTATTGATCGTATTGTAAAGCTAGGGGATAAGCGCATTTCTTTAGTGGCTATTGAACAAGATTTGCTCAAGCATCCATGGGTAAGGGATTGTTATATAGCCTTGCATCCTACTCAACAACGTCCAGTTGCTTGGATTGCATTGAATACAACAGGGATTGAGCTATTGCAACAAAATCAACGTAAAACGCTTATTGATGAATTGAAGCAATTTGTAGGACAGTATCAAGAGAAACTAGCATTGCCGCGTTTTTGGCGTTTTTGTACACAATTACCTCGTAATAGCCAATCGAAAATTAGCCGAGCAGATTTTGAAAGAGTCTGCTTAAGCCAGCAAGATGAGATAACTTAATGAATTCCGTATTTAATCCCATTGTACTTATTCCCCACTATAATCATTCTCAAACATTAGTTCATGTGGTTGAAAGAGTACGTCAGTTTCAGCTTCCTATTTTGATTGTAGATGATGGTTCCAGCAAAATGCATCGATCTCTTTTGTCTTCACTGGAAAAACAAGATGGAATTTTTGTTATTTATCGTGCAGAGAATGGCGGTAAAGGTGCGGCAGTAAAAACAGGCTTACTTGAAGCATTTAAACAAGGTTTTTCTCATGCATTGCAGGTAGATGCAGATGGTCAACATAACTTGTCTGATGTTGAAAAAATGCTAACTCAAAGTAAATTACAACCTCAAGCGTTAGTTTGTGGTCGCCCTATTTATGGTGAGGATGCGCCCAAAGCACGTTTGTATGGTCGTAAAATTACCAATTTTTGGATTATGGTAAATACTTTATCCACCGATATTCATGATGGCATGTGTGGTTTTCGTATTTATCCATTAGCAACAACCATCACTTTATTAGAGCAAGAATCAATTGGCGATTATATGGACTTTGATATTGATATTTTAGTGCGCTTGCATTGGCGAAAAATACCAATAGTTTGGATTGATACATCGGTCAAATATGAACTTAATGGCACTTCACATTTCCGTGCTTGGAAAGATAATTGGTTAATAAGCAAAATGCATGCACGCTTGTTTTTTGCTATGTTAAAACGGTTTTTGATGGGGAAAATGAAGTGAATAGTGCACATTGGGCGAAACAACAAGAACGTGGTACAGCATTTTTCCTTATGCTCACTCGTTGGATCGTAAAATATTTACCTTTACCTTTAATCCGTTTTACCACTTTCTGGGTGGTTTTATATTTCTTTCTTACTTCACGCCGTAATCGATTGCATATTGCACAATACCAGCAAAAATTACAGGCATTTTTCCCTGATATTCGTTTACCTAAATGGGCTGTTTTTCGCCAATTTCTTGCTTTTGGCGAAGCTATTACGGATCGTTTTGCGGTATGGCAAAAACAGATTTGTTATAACGATCTCATTATTGATGATGCTGATAATCTTTATGCAGATATGAATAGTAATGGGCGCGGACAGATTCTATTGTGTTCTCATTTTGGTAATATTGAAATTTGCCGTGCTTTAGTAGGAAGTGGGCATCATGCAAATTTTCGCTTGAATGTGCTGGTTCATAGTCGGCATGCAGAGGCTTTCAATAAAGCTTTAGTTGAAGCTGGTGCAGATGAGCTACCTTTAATCCAAGTAGAAGATTTAAATGCACAAAAAATGTTAGAGCTTGCAGAGCGAGTTGAGCGCGGAGAATGGATTGCTATTGCAGCAGATCGTATCCCTGTGAGAGGAGATAAAACAGTACAAGCAGATTTTCTGGGAATGCCTGCTGATTTTCCACAAGGTGCATGGTTGTTAGCAGCATTACTTAAAGCACCAATCAATAGTGTGTTTTGCACAAAACAGCATAGTGTTTACCACTTAAAACTACGTCGTTTTTCTGGCGTAATTAGTGGTCGAGGTAAAGCTCGTGAGCAGAATATTCAGAAGGCGGTACAACAATATGCTGACCTACTCGCTAAAGAATGTGCAAAATCACCACTTTTATGGTTTAATTTTTACGATTTTTGGTATCAAAATTAATTAACTTTATAAGGACTTTTCTATGACATTTTCTAAAACTTTTATTTTTGCACTTAGTGCTATCATACTTTCAGCTTGCGCACCAAGAAATACAACACATTATTTTTCAATTGATGAAGCGTTACAGTCTCCCGCGGCAGCAAATGTATTAAACCCTAATGTTAAGCTTTATTTCGGTAAGCAAGCACCAGGTAAAGTATTAAAATCGGATTTAGTATCAAATAGAAAAACTAATGCAGCGAATAAAGATGATAAAGAAGCTTGTGAATGGGCGTTTTTATCGGCAGTGCGCTCTTTCCAAGATCGAGCTCAGTCAATGGGAGCGACTAAAGTAGGTAACTTAATTAGTTACTATAAAAAGAATCCATATAAAAGCACAACACAATTTGAATGTCATGCTGGACATTTAATTGGCGGTGTTGCTTTAAAAGGCGATATTGTTAAATAAAAATTGTGCTGAAAAGCAACATATTATTGATGTTGCTTTTATAATAAAACTCATCTTAAGGATAATACTGTTGTGAAAAAACTATTACTGCTTGCAGCATTTTCTATTGGTTTGCTTTCTGGTTGTACTTCATTAAATAGTCAAAATAATTTATCAAGAAATATTGATAAAACTTATCATAGTTATCAATTAAAGAATAATTCATCTAATGAAGCACTTGATCCTGAAATTGCAGCAATTTTTGAAACAGAGTTAAATAAGCAGTTAGCTAATTATGGATATAAACTTGGCGATGATATTACTATTCATTATGATATTAAAGCCTACGATCCTGGTAATAGAGCACTGAGAATGTTTATTGGTTTTGGCGCAGGTAAGGGGACGTTAGAGGTCGAAACAACATTAATTGATAAACATAAAAACAATTTAGGATCGATTAATAATGAAATTGCGTTAAAAATGGGATGGTTTGGTGGAAGTCTAACAAAAGTCATTCGCCGTGCAGCAATTGATACTGCCAAACGAATTTATAAATCCAGAATTCTCACTAAGTAACTTTAAAAGAGCGTATTTTTTATACGCTCTTAATTTTATATGGTTAATCAGATGAAAATTAAAAAACATATTTATGCACAGTATTCTTCTGAATATGAAATTCCATTTTTTGATGTGGATTCGATGAATATTATGTGGCATGGTCATTACGTCAAATATTTAGAAATGGCACGTTGTGCTTTTTTAGAGGATATGAATTATACCTATGATGTGATGAGAGAAATGGGTTATGGTTGGCCAATTGTGCAATTAAATTTGAAATATGTGAAGCCTGCACGTTTTCGTCAAAAAATCCGAGTTGATCTTGCGGTAGTGGAATATGAAAGTTGTTTGCGGATTGACTATGTGATTGTTGATCTTGCATCTGGCAAAAAATTAACAACTGGCAGCACAACACAGGTTGCTGTAGCGATTAATTCTGGCGAAATGCAATTTCAAACACCGCAATCTTGGCGTGATGCTTTACAAGCTTATCACGGATTTATTCCTGAACCGAACTGTTGAATATGATGAAAAAATACTTGATTACTCTCTTTATGTTTTGCCACTCGGCTTTTCTATTTGCTTTTTCGCAACAAGCGCTGGTGACATTATTACAACGACCTAATAACACACAAGGTGAATTTACACAGCAACGCTATTTACAAGGGTTGATTAAACCTATTACTAGTTCTGGGCAGTTTGTGTTAGTCAAAAATCGAGGATTATTGTGGCAAACTGAAAAACCTTTTAGTAATCAGTTACGTGTTACATCCACAGGGATTAGCCAATGGGATGGGCATCGCTGGGTGGTAAGTCAGAAGTTAGGACAATCTGAACAAATTCAACTTTTTTTAGGTTTATTATCAGGAGATACCCAAGCACTGGCTAAGCAATTTGATTTGACTTTGCAAGGTTCAGAAAAAAAATGGCAACTAACATTGACGCCAAGTAGTTTGTTAATGAAACAGATTTTCACACAAATTATTATTGATGGTGAAAACAACGTTAAACGTATTGAGTTACAAGAAAAACAGGGGGATCGCACTTTAATTTCATTTGAAAATCAACGTGTTAATCAGCCGATTTCTTCATTTGCTCAAACTGCATTGCAATAGGATTGCCCCATGAAACTGACATTAGTTGTTTATCGCCGGTTATATACGATGTGTTTACTTGGTGTAACGATATTGTTTGGTTTCCAGATATATTCAGGTCATTGGTTACAGACCGACTTGCGCGCATTATTACCACAAGAACAGCATTGGTCTGATATCCAGTTAAAAGCAGATCAGCAACAAGAACAACTGTTTAATCAGCAAATTTTGGCTTTAGTTGGCAGCATTGATCCACAAACTGCCTTTATGCTGGCAGAACATATTAGTGAACAATGGCAGCAAAGTGGTTTATTTCAGCAAGTTTATGCAAAAACTCAGCCAAATTTGACCGCACTTCAACAGCAAATTAACCAATTAAAACTTGCGACTCTACCTGTTAGTATTCAAAAGCAATTACTTGAACAACCGCAGCATTATTTTCAACAATACGCAGAACAAATTGTCAATCCATTTCAGGCTAATTTGTTACCTTTAACACAAGATTGGCTTGGCTTTGGACGCTTTGTCTTAGCGCAGGCACAACAGCAAAGTCAAATTCAATGGCACAGTGACAATGGGATGCTGTTTGTTCAGCATGAAGGAAAAACTTGGGTATTATTGCGTGCGGAATTGGCACAAGGCGATCTGATTAATCCTCAGCAAAATCTGACCGCACTTTTAGCAGACAACGCGCAATGGATTGCACAACATCAAGCCGAATGGCTAGCTACTGGTGCTGCCTTATTCGCTACTGCCACGAAACAGCAAGCCGAGAAAGAAAGTACCCTAATGGGGGCAATCGGAATCAGTTTTACACTTTTATTGTTACTGATAGTATTTAGAACGCTACGTGTATTATGGTTATTATTGCCAATTGGTGTTGGTATGTTGTGCGGTGTGGTCGCAACGGTTTGCTTTTTTGGGCAAGTTCATATTTTAACTTTAGTGGTAGGTACGAGCTTAATTGGTGTATTAATCGATTTTCCACTACATTGGCTAGCTTCTTCGTTATTTAAACAACAGTGGCAAGCTGAACGCGAAATGTTGTCGTTGCGTTTCACCTTCTTAATTAGCCTATTTGTGACTTTATTAGGTTATGGTCTACTCGGTTTTACTGCTCTGCCAGTATTACAACAAACTGCGCTTTTTTCTGCGTTTGCTTTAGTGTGTGCGATTATCGCTACTTTGCTTTATTTACCCCTTTTTTTCCAACATTATCAGCCACGTCAATGGACAATAACAGATAAACGTTTTTCTGTTCATTTACCAAAGCCAATAAAATGGCTATGCCTGTTATTCGGTACTGTTGGGTTAATCTCGGGCTTATATAAAAGCCAATGGCAAGATGATATTCGCCAATGGGTAGCTATGCCGCCAGAATTATTGCGGCAAGCTCAACAAATTAGCCTCATTACTGGCATTGATTTAAGTAATCAATATTTCATGCTTACTGCAGAGAACGATGATCAATTGTTAAACAAGAGTAAGCAATTAACTGAAAAATTAGTTGATTTACAGCAGCAAGGCAAATTAGTGGCTATTCAATCTTTGAGTCAGTGGTTAATGTCAGAGCAGGAACAAATGGTATTTGTTGAAAAATTGAACCAACAGATTCAACCTACAGACTATGCGATTTTGCAACAAATTGGTGTGCCAATGGCGCAAGTGAATGAAGCATTAAAACAGCTAAAAAATCAACCGCACTTATCCCTTTCACAGGCATTAAACTATGAATTAGCTCAAGGTTGGCGAACGTTGTATCTAGGCGAGTTGCAAACAGGAAAAGTGGTGGGCATAGTGAAAGTGGCGGGGGTAAAAGATAAATCTGCGCTGATAGCATTAGCCAATCAACAAGATATTTACTGGCAAGATAAACCAGAACATCTCAACCAAGCATTTCAGGATACTCGTGATCAGGCAGCTTGGCTGAAACTCTTCTCTTTTTTGTTGGCAGGTTTATTGTTGTGGCGCTTGTTTGGACTAAAAAGAAGTGTACAAATGTTACTCATTCCTTTATTAGCCATCGCTTCGACAGTTGCTATTTTCGGCTGGCTTGGCTTACCAATAAGTTTATTTGCGATGTTTGGTTTATTACTCGTTTCCGCGATTAGTATTGATTATATTGCTTATATATATACTGTCTCCGAACGATTACTTGCAAAGCAAATCACCATTTCATTAGCTGCAATGACAACGTTGATTTCGTTTACCTTGCTTGGATTGAGTAGTACTCCAGCAGTGGCAAGTTTTGGTTGGAGCGTCAGCCTTGGTGTTGTTATCAGCTTATTGATTATTTTTAAAACATTACGTTAAATTTGGAGAACAACATGAATCAATTCGATGTGGTTATTATTGGTGCAGGACCTTCAGGTTCAGTTTCTGCATCATTACTTAAAAAACAGGGGTTAAAGGTTTGTGTCTTAGAAAAGCAGCATTTTCCACGTTTTGTGATCGGTGAAAGTTTATTACCTTATTGTATGGATATTTTAGCGGAAGCAGATTTAGTGGAAGCAGTAAATGCAGAAAAAAGTTTCCAGTTTAAAAATGGTGCCGCTTTTACTTGGGGTAATCGTTATACTTATTTTGACTTCACTGATAAATTTACTGCGGGACCAGGCACGACTTTCCAAGTTAGACGTGGCATTTTTGATCAAATCTTAATTGATGAAACCGCCAAAAAAGGGGTAGAAGTTCGCTTTGGGCATGAAGTTCTTGCCTTTGATAATCAAGGCGAACAGGCCATTTTAGAGGTGAAAACTGAAGCGGGTGAAGTTTATCAATTGAAGACAAAATTTGTTTTAGATGCCAGTGGATATGGACGAGTTTTACCGCGTTTACTTGATTTAGAAACTCCTTCTCATTTACCTGCTCGTATCGCACATTTTACGCACATTGATGATAACATCAGCGATCCAAGTTTTGATCGTAATAAAATTTTAATCACAACCCATCCACATCATAGGGATGTATGGTTATGGTTAATTCCATTTGCAGATAACCGTTGCTCTATTGGGGTTGTTGGCTTACCTGAAACACTTGCAGGTGATAGTGAAAGCGTACTGAAAAAATTTGCACTTGAAGCACCAATGTTGCGACGTATTCTTGCTAATGCCAATTGGGATAATGAGTTTCCATATCGCAATATTCAAGGCTACTCTGCTAATGTGAAAAGCTTGCATGGACGTCATTTCGCATTATTAGGTAATGCTGCAGAGTTTCTTGATCCTGTTTTTTCCTCTGGCGTGACAATTGCGTTACATTCTGCACGTTTAGCAAGCCGATTAATTCCACGTCAACTGCAAGGGCAGCTAGTAGATTGGCAAGCAGAATTTGCTAATCCATTAATGGTTGGTGTGAATGCATTCCGTACTTATGTCAATGGTTGGTACGATACACGTTTTCAAGATGTGATTTATGCACGTCATCCACAGCCTGAAATTCGCCAAATGCTATCCTCTATTTTGGCTGGCTATGCATGGGATGAAAAAAATCCGTTTGTGACGAAATCCGAAGCGCGATTAAATGCACTTGCGCAACTATGTGGTGTGGCAACACAAGATTAAGACTCCGTAGTAAAAGTGCGGTCACTTTTGTCGAAATTTTTATTGTCTAATGAGGTTAAAGCATAACAACATCATACCGCTTTTCTAAGCAGTATTAAGCAAAATAAGTCAAAAATAGACCACACTCGCTGATTAGGCTTTTAAAAGGAAATTTGTTATATTGCCGTTAAGATGATGACATTGTAATAGTAAATATATGTTAAAAAAAATAATGTTGTTTTGGTTGTTACTGATATTGAGTGCTTGCTCATCATTGCCTTTGCTTGCGCCATTACCTCAACAATCGTTGGCTAATCGAACTTTTGTTGTTACACAGCAGCAACCTCACAATGAAAAAAGCTTATTAGTGCTTCAATTTCAAGCACAACAATGGCGCTGGGTACAAACAGACCCTTTAGGTGCGCCTATTGCCCGTTTACTATTAACTCAACAAGGTTGGCAAAATGATGGTTTTGTGATGCCAAATAAACAAGCACAACAATTATTTTCAGCTATTGCGACGTATTTCACTACTAGCCAGCCACTGTTTGCATTTAGCCAAATTGAAGCAACAGCAAGAGGGCAAGATTATTTTATCAATAGTAAAAAAGTATGGACGCTTGCACCACGCAATAATGGTGTAAAAATTTATTTAGTCGATGGCTCTGAATGGCTCATTGAAGAACTAGAACAATAACATGAAATTATGCAAAAACTCTTTTTAACAAAACCTGCCATATTAACGGCTTTAGGAGCAGGCATTGAAAAACATGTTTCCATTTTGTTAAATGGCGAAGCTTCCCCATTAAAAGTATCAAATAAAGTCTTCGCCGAACATGAGATTGCGGGTAAGCAAGGTGTATTCGGCGAAATTGATCAGATATTACGCCCTTTTCCTGATAGCCTTGATCCTATTCATCACAGTCGAAATAACCAAGTATTATGGCATGCACTAGCACAAATTGAACCACAAATTCAGTTAGCAATAACTCGGTTTGGACGTGCACGTATTGCTGTCGTGATGGGGACATCAACCACGGGAGTGGATGAAAATATGCCCGTTTTTAAACAAGGTGCAGCCCATGATGATTGGTCAGCTGTTACGTTTAATCAACAGCAACAACTTTTCTCTGCACCAGCAGATTTTTTATGCGCTGTTTATGGTTTACAAGGATTAACCTATGGGATTTCTACTGCTTGTACATCAGGTGCGAGAGCATTAATTAGCGCTGCTCGCTTATTAAAAAGTGGATTATGCGACGCAGTGATTTGCGGTGGTGTGGACACTCTTTCGCCTTTAACAATAAGAGGTTTTGATTCCCTTTCGGTACTTTCGCCGCAACAAACTAATCCGTTATCCGTGAATCGCAATGGGATTAATATTGGGGAAGGCACGGCGGTATTTGTTATGAGTCGCGAACCATTAGATGAACATCATATTCAATTGTTTGGTTATGGTTCGAGTAGTGATGCCTATCATATGTCATCGCCACATCCTGAAGGTGAAGGGGCAATCAGTGCTTTTCAAAATGCATTAGCCTCAGCACAATTAACAGCAGAGCAAATTGGTTGGATTAATTTGCATGGTACAGGGACAACACATAATGATCAGATGGAAAGTCTTGCAGTTGCACATGTATTTGGTCAGCAGACAGCCTGTACAACCACTAAACCTTATACTGGACATACACTCGGCGCGGCTGGCGCGGTCGAGGCTGGCATTCTATGGGGAATTATTAGTCGAATATATAACCCAACAGGGCGCTTACCAGCCCAGTTATGGGATAAACAAGCTGACCATAATTTGCCTTCACTTGCAATTACAGATGGACAAAGTCATTGGCAAGCAGCGCAGCGAATTGGGGCAAGTAGCTCATTTGCTTTTGGTGGTAATAATTCGGTACTTATTTTAGGAGAAAGCAATGATAGCGCTTAATTGCCCTATTGATGATGTCGCACCTTTAGTGCCTCACAGTGGTGAAATGGTACTGCTTGATCGTATTACAGCGTTCGGTGATGATTTTTTAGTTGCAGAAAGTACGATTCGCCCAGATCATATTTTGTTAAAGCAAGGTCAACTCGCGACATTTGCTGGAATTGAAATTATGGCACAAGGTATTGCGGCTTGGTCTGGTTGTATGGCTATACAAGCTAATCAACCTGTACGCTTAGGTTATTTACTTGGCACACGTAAATTGCATATTCATACACAAGAAATTCCTATTGGTAGCCATCTTCAAATCCGAGTAAAAATGTCGATTCAAGATGCAACAGGTTTCGGGGTTTTTGATTGCCAACTCATTGATTTGGCGAGTGAACAAGTTATTCTAGAAGGTGCATTAAATGTGTTCAGCCCGAATGAGGCAGTATAACAATAGTGATAATTTCTATTCACCATATTAAAATCCTCATTATCCGTTTAGATAATGAGGATTTTTTATCACCAAAATTTTAAAAAAAGTGACCGCACTTGGTATGCTTTACATCATTGCCGAAACATATTTCAACATTACACCTGCGGCAATTGCTGAGCCAATAACGCCCGCAACGTTTGGTCCCATGGCATGCATGAGTAAGAAGTTCTGATGATCTTCTTCTAAACCAATTTTATTGGCAACCCGAGCTGCCATTGGTACAGCGGACACACCAGCAGCACCAATTAATGGGTTAATTGGGTATTTGCAGATTTTGTTCATCAGTTTTGCCATTAAAATACCGCTTGCTGTCCCAATAGCAAAGGCAACAACACCTAATAGTAAAATACCTAAGGTTTGTGGCTGTAAGAATTTATCGGCGACTAATTTTGAACCCACAGATAAACCGAGGAAGATCGTCACAATATTGATTAAGGCATTTTGTGCCGTATCATTTAGGCGCTCAACCACACCACTAGTACGCAGTAAATTACCAAAACAGAACATACCGAGTAATGGCGCTGCATCAGGTAATAACAAGGCAACAAGAGTAACTAATACGATCGGGAATAAAATCTTTTCACGATTACTCACATTACGTAGCTGTACCATGCGAATTTTGCGTTCTTCTTTGCTTGTGAGTGCCTTCATAATTGGTGGTTGAATGAGAGGCACTAATGCCATATAAGAATAAGCCGCAACCGCAATTGCACCTAATAATTCAGGCGCCAATTTACTGGAAAGATAAATTGCAGTTGGACCATCGGCTCCCCCAATAATCCCGATAGCGGCAGCTTGTGGTAAGGTAAAACTGATTAATCCTGTCCAGTTTAATAATAATGCACCAATAATTGTTGCAAAGATACCAAACTGGGCGGCCGCACCCAGTAATAATGTACGTGGATTAGCAAGGAGTGGTCCAAAATCAGTCATGGCTCCTACCCCCATAAAAATAATTAGCGGAGCGACACCATAACCAATAGCGACCTTATAGAACAACGCTAATACGCCTGCGGTATAGCCCATGTCGCCTGCCATCACTTCTAACTGATTTTGTACAGAAGGCAATGCATTTGTAAGTGCAGACTTGATCGCCTCGGGTTCAGCTATTGTATTGAGTTTAGCTGCTACAATCGCGAGTTGTTCAGCATTACCAGAATGCAATAGATTATCTAAAGCACTCATCGCAAGACCTGCTTCTGGAATATTGGATAGAAGCCCACCGAAGCCAATTGGCAGGAGGAGTAATGGCTCAAATTTTCGTGCAATTGCGAGCCAGAGTAGCACTAAGCTAATCAGCATCATTAATGCCTGACCTAGCTCAAGGTGCATGATTCCCATACCACGCAATAATGAAAGAATACTTTCCATAACAACCTCATTAGCTTAATGTCATTAGCGTATCGCCAACGGCAACTGTATCACCAGCTTTCACGCTAATGCTTTGTACTGTACCGGCTTGGCTTGCACGAATTTCTGTTTCCATTTTCATGGCTTCTAAAATTAATAGTACATCCCCTTCAGCGACTTGTTGACCTTCTTTTGCTACGACTTTCCAGATATTACCTGCCATTGGCGCAGTCACTGGTGTGCCACCTGCTGCCGCTGGTGTAGGTTGAGGGGCAACTTGTGGTACAGGCTGAGTTGAGGCTGCTGGTGCAATATCGCTCACCTCACCACCATCAGTGACTTTCACCACAAAAGATTTACCTTCTAATTCTACGGTATATACCGCAGACCCTGTGCTTGCCATCGCTTTTGGCGCTGGTGTGCTTAATTTTTCTGTTGGTTTTGCCGTATCTAAGGTTGGTGCTGGCTCAAAGGCATCTGGATTACCACGATTTTCGAGGAACTTCCAACCAATTTGTGGGAAGAGAGCAACGATAAGGACATCATCAATTTCATTTTCAGCAAGCTTAATGCCTTTTTCTTTTGCTTGTTGCTTAATTTCATCAGCTAGTTTGTCCATTTCAGGTGCAATGTGATCTGCTGGACGGTCTGTGATAGGTTGTGCACCATCTAACACTTTAGCTTGTAATTCAGCATTCACTGGTGCAGGGGTACGACCGTATTCACCTTTCAAAATGCCCGCGGTTTCTTTTGCGATTGTTTTGTAGCGTTCCCCCATTAGGACATTGATTACGGCTTGAGTACCGACAATTTGTGAGGTTGGTGTTACCAACGGAATGAAACCTAAGTCTTCACGTACGCGTGGAATTTCTTTTAATACTTCGTCAAGCTTATCTGAAGCATTTTGTTGTTTTAATTGGCTTTCTAAGTTAGTTAACATCCCGCCTGGGACTTGCGCTACAAGAATACGGCTATCTGAACCTTTAAGCTGTCCTTCAAATTTGGCATATTTTTTACGTACTTCGCGGAAGTAAGCAGCAATGTGTTCAAGTTTGTTAATATCTAAGCCTGTATCATATTGTGTGCCTTGTAGTGTAGCAACTAAAGCTTCTGTTGAAGGGTGACCATAAGTGCCACTCATGGATGAAATTGAAGTATCAATACCATCAATGCCTGCTTCTACCGCTTTGAGTAGCGCCATTTCAGCCATACCTGTGGTGGCATGACAATGTAAGTGAAGCTGAACATCGTAGCGTTGTTTGATCTCGCTGACTAATTTATACGCTTCTACTGGCGTTAGGATACCCGACATATCTTTAATAACGACAGAATCTACCCCGATTTCTAATAGTTGTTCTGTAATCTCTAACCAAGTTTCTAAATTGTGTACAGGACTTGTGGTATAACTTAATGTACCTTGTGCATGACCTCCATTACGTTTCACTGCTTGTAATGCTTGTTTCATATTACGTGGATCGTTCATGGCATCGAATACACGGAAAACTGACATCCCATTTTTTACTGAGCGTTCAACAAAGCGATCAACTACGTCATCTGCATAATGGCGATAACCTAATAAGTTTTGACCACGCAATAACATTTGCAATGGTGTATTTGGCATCGCTTGTTTTAGTTCACGTAAACGGACCCAAGGATCTTCACCTAAAAAACGAATACAGGCATCGAAAGTTGCCCCACCCCATGCTTCAAGCGACCAGTAACCAATTTGATCAAGCTCGTGTGCGATTGGTAGCATATCATCAAGGCGCATACGAGTTGCGAAAAGAGATTGATGGGCATCGCGTAACACGACATCAGTAATGGCAATTTTTTTGTTTTGAGTAGTCATTTTTTATTTCCTTTTAAGTTATTTGAGCCCTTGTTGACGACGGTGATGTGCGATCGCAGCGACGATAACAGGACGTAAATGTGCTAAATCGTGAGTTTCAGATTGAGTTATTGTTGTTTTTGTTACGGGAGTTGAAACGGGTTCTGGAAAGAAACGATTGACCAGCTTAGACATGAGTTCAATAGCGTAGATCAGGATGAATAAAAATAGCATTACAAATCCTACGCCGGCAAACATCAAATTTAAGCCTTCTTGCAGAAGTTCTGCATTTGTCATTTTAAGACTCCTTTTTTTGAATAATAATGTGGAATATTACTTCTTTTTGTGGAGAAAAAATTTGATATGGGTCACAAAAAAGAAGTGCGGTCGATTTAATCAAAGTTTTATTGGTCTAGGTCAAAATTTAAGCATGATTAGCATCACAAATGTATCCTTATAACACTCAATGATAATTGATTGGTTTAATTATATTCTTTTGAAATAAAAGGCTTTTACCTTTATATACTATTTTACTGTTAGAAAGAATTTTTTATTTTCTAGTATATTATTTTTGTGATTCGACTCACAACTCTGGCATTTTAGTGGTGACAAATTAACCATACATGTTTAATTTATAGCCGAGAGAAATTCTCACCCATAAGTTGTTATCTTTTACTAAACAAAAGGATAATTTTATGATGTCAATTTTATCACCTAATCAAGTTTGGATTATTGTTGATCCAAAATTGTCACTCTTTTTTCCCATAATTCGCTAATCCCCAATTTTCATATATTCATTCGTTCAATTCATTATAAAGAATAAATGCTTATTTATTCTTGGATATTGTTTATCTCAATTTTAAGGATTTTATTATGGAAAACTTTAAACATTTACCAGAACCGTTTCGTATTCGTGTTATTGAGCCTGTGAAAAGAACAACGCGTGAATATCGCGACGAAGCAATTTTAAAAGCAGGTATGAATCCATTTTTATTAGATAGTGAAGATGTGTTTATTGATTTATTGACGGATAGTGGTACTGGCGCGATAACACAAGAAATGCAAGCAGCAATGTTACGTGGTGATGAAGCTTATAGTGGTAGCCGTAGTTACTATGCGCTAGCGAATGCGGTAAAAGAGATTTTTGGTTATGAATATACCATTCCAACCCATCAAGGTCGTGGTGCGGAGCAAATTTATATTCCTGTATTAATCAAAAAACGTGAGCAAGAGAAAGGCTTAGATCGTAGCAAAATGGTGGTATTTTCAAACTATTTCTTTGATACCACACAAGGTCATAGCCAAATCAATGGGGCAACTGTGCGTAATGTTTATACGAAAGATGCGTTTAATACAGGTGTTAATGCTGATTTTAAAGGCGATTTTGATCTTGAAAAATTAGAACAGGGCATTCTGGAAGTCGGTCCAAATAATGTGCCTTATATTGTATGCACCATTACTTGTAACTCTGCGGGTGGTCAACCTGTGTCATTAGCTAATATGCGTGGCATGTATGAAATTGCACAAAAATACGATATTCCCGTCATTATGGATTCTGCCCGTTTTGCAGAAAATGCTTATTTTATTCAACAGCGCGAAGCGGGTTATAAAGAATGGACCATCGAACAAATTACTTATGAAAGTTATAAGTATGCCGATGCATTAGCAATGTCCGCTAAAAAAGATGCAATGGTACCAATGGGTGGCTTATTATGTTTCAAAGATAAACGGATGGAAGACGTGTATAACGAATGCCGTACGCTTTGTGTCGTACAAGAAGGCTTCCCAACCTATGGTGGTTTAGAGGGTGGTGCTATGGAGCGCTTAGCGGTTGGCTTACGTGATGGTATGCATCAAGATTGGTTAGCTTATCGTATTAATCAAATTGAATATTTAGTAAATGGGTTAGAGGAAATTGGTGTAGTTTGCCAACAGCCAGGTGGACATGCCGCATTCGTTGATGCGGGTAAATTATTACCACATATTCCAGCAGATCAATTCCCAGCACAAGCACTTGCTTGTGAGTTGTATAAAGTTGCAGGGATACGCGCAGTAGAAATTGGTTCATTCTTATTAGGACGTGATCCAAAAACAGGTAAACAACTCCCTTGCCCAGCAGAGTTATTGCGTTTAACTGTGCCGCGTGCAACTTATACTCAGACACATATGGATTTCATTATCGAAGCATTTAAGCACGTCAAAGAGAATGCCGAAAATATTAAGGGTTTAACCTTTACTTATGAACCCAAAGTGTTACGCCACTTTACGGCACGCTTAAAAGAAGTCTAAAAAACTTAATGCAGTTTCTGTTTATGCAGAAACTGCATTTTTCATTTTATTTTATGAAAAGGGAAAAGCATTATGAAAAAGACGCCTTCAATTTTCGGTGGTGCCTGTATTATTGCCAGTGTGTGTGTCGGCGCAGGAATGCTAGGCTTACCAAGTTCTGGTGCAGGTGCATGGACAATTTGGTCCATTCTGACCATCTGCTTTACGATGTTAACCATGACGGTTTCAGGTTGGTTATTGTTAGAAGCGTATAAACATTATGATCTGCGTGCTTCATTTAATACCGTGACTAAGGCTATGCTGGGTAATTCAGTGAATGTGATCAATAACTTAGCTGTCTATTTTGTGGGCGGGATTTTGCTTTATGCTTATACAACTGCTTCAGGTGGGATTTTAAGTGGGTTGGCAGCCCCATTTTTTGAACTTGATTCACGTATTTGGTCAGTGATTTTTGTGTTAGTTTTTTCATTCTTTGTTTGGCATTCTACGCGTATTGTTGACCGAGTATCTGTCATCTTGATTGTGTTTATGTCATTGTCATTTATTTTCAGTATATTTGGTCTCACTGTGAATATTGATTTAGCAACATTGTTTGATACAAAAGGGACTGATTCTAATTACGCTATGTATGCAATGGGGCTGTTACCTGTCGCATTGACTTCGTTTGGCTATCACCATTCTGTTGCAACAATGCGCGCTTATTATGGTGATGAGTGTAAAGCAAAATATGCGATTTTAGGTGGGACTGCGATTGCTTTAGCACTTTATTTATTATGGGTTATTTCAATTTTTGGCAATTTACCTCGTAACCAATTTGGACCTGTACTTGAAAGCGGTGGGAATTTAGATGTACTACTGAGTGCACTGGGTAATGTGATTGAATCTGCATCAGTAAAACAAGCGATTAATGCGTTTTCTATAGCAGCTATTTTATCTTCATTTATTGGGGTTGGCTTAGGAGTATTTGACTTCCTAGCTGACTTCTTTAAATTTGATAACAGCAAAGAAGGACGTTTTAAATCTTGGGCGGTGACGTTCTTACCACCATTGATTTTATCTGTATCCTTCCCACTTGGTTTCTTAAAAGCGATTGGCTATGCTGGTGCAGTTGCAACAATTTGGACATGTATTATCCCAGCGTTGCTTGCTAGAAAATCGCGTACTATGCCAAATGGTCAAACTGGATTTAAAGTAGCTGGCGGGAATGTGACCATTGTTATTGTGATCTTATTTGGTATTGCTACTGCGCTATTCCATTTCCTTGCTATGTTCAATATGCTACCTGCCTTTAAAGGCTAATTATCATTATCAATTATAAGAGATATATGATCTGCACCTCAAAAGTTGGACGACAAAACTAACTAAGGTGCAGATTTTTATTACCAAGTATAATTAACATTTCAAACAACAAGTTGTCGAATTCTATTTTCAACATCATCAATCACTTCCGTCTACATTAAAATATTGGGATTACAAGTAAAACAGAAAATGAAGCGGAAATATAATTCCTATGATGACATAGTAGAAAATGTAGCAAAAAATCTCTTGCAGCGTAGCTTTCATGCAGATAAACCCAATAAAGGATAACGGATATAACAGAATTTAAAAAGATGGTAATAAGCTTTACCTATTTCCTATTTTAGATTTATTTAAATAAATAAAATGATAACCTATCAAACCAGTCGTCATCCAAATTGACAACAAGTTGTGCAGATGCTGAAGCTGGCAATAAAAAACTATCTAAAAATACAAGCCCAATACAATATCGAACGACAATCTTTCAATTAATCAGTCTAATTTGGGGGACCAGATAAGCCCCCTGTAAATCACACCTAAAATCTAGAATTAAGCTCTTATTCTTCACATTTGCCTAATGCCATCGCCAATAGCGTAATTGGGTGTAAACAAGTTAACTGAGTTGACATATCAATCTGCCATTTGCATGTTTCACATTCAGAGATAACGTAATCAAAACCACCTTCATTAATATAATTAAACAACGGATTGCCAATAGCTTGTGAAACTTCATAATTCTCCGCTTTAAAACCGTAAGTACCTGCAATACCACAACATTGTGACGGTAATATCACAATTTCAACACCTGGAATTTGTTTTAATACCTCTAATGTGTAAGGTGCCCAACCTGCTTTTTCTACGTGGCAAGCCGTATGATAGGCAAGTCGTAATGGCAATGTTTTAAATGGGAATTTTTTACCTGCTTGCATTAATTGATACAGATAACGTGTCACAATATGCACATGTGGACGCACTTTTTGATTGTCCATGCCTAAAATATGATGATATTCATCACGTAGATTCATCGTACAACTTGAAGATGTTCCCACTACCTCTAAACCACGCTCATCAATCGTCTTACCCAAATATTTTAGGTTAAACTCTGCTTGTTTTTTTGCTCTTTCTGGAAAACCATTCACTGATAATGGCAAACCACAACATTTTTCTTTTTCCAGCAATACCACGCCAATATCAAGGGCATTGAAGACTTGAATCAGCTCTTTGCCAAGTTGTGGATTATTGTAATTGACATAACAACCATGATAATAAGCAACTTTATCTTTATACAATGCTTGCTCATCTACTACTTTTTTCAAATACCAACTACGAAAAGAGCCAAAAGAATATTTTGGTAACGTGCGATGTTTACTAACGCTTAACGTTTTTTCAAGTAAGAAACGTGTAGCTTTTAAACCTGTAATCGTATTTACAATCGGTGCAAACGGCGTATTCATTTTGCCCATAATATCCGTATTACTTAATACTGCATCACGTAATTTATGCATGAGTGGCTTATTTTGACGAGCGACATTATTATTTCTGGCTCGTACAATTAAATCACCGATTTTCACATCAGAAGGACAAGCTACTTCACAGCGTTTACAGTTAGTACAATATTTCAATGCCTCATCATAAAGTTCTGCACTTTTTAAACGTAAACGCTCACCATCTGGTCCCGCTTGTTTTGGTCCTGGATAAAAAGGATTTTGACGTGATACTGGGCAAACCGCAGTACAAGCTGTACATTTAATACAGCTTTCAAAACTCTCATCAATCTGTTGATGAGAAATGGGTGTAGTAGCATGTTGTTTTGCATTTTCAATCAATTGTTGAATATTCATAGCCCACCCCCTATGTGTTCTGCTGCAACCAAAGCAGTCACAACTGCAACCCCAGAACCACAACCTAATTCAATACCATTAAAACCACCTAAAATATTACCGATGGCATATAAATTTTCAAAAAACTGACCGCACTTTTGTACTTGGCATTGCGCGTTAATGATGACGCCTGCTGCTTGATAAGGCTGTGGCGAAGCAAAACGATTACTCGTCCAAGTCATACGATCTGTAGCATTAAAATCCTTATACGCCAATATATCGGCTTGAAAAATTGGCTCATAAATTTTATCAAAATCGGCCACTAATCCTTTACTGAAAAAACTACCACTAGCGAGCACAAAATCAGATGCTGTGATTGGTACTTCTTGGTGTAAATGCGTATAGACTCGCTTCACTCGATAATTTTCTACATCAGCGCTTACAACTTTATCCCCATTCATCATAAAACCACCTAATTGTTTAAAATAGTGGGTCAGTTGTTTATGTTGGCGCATGCCTAGTAATGATGGCGGCAAAGTAGGTAACTCAAATAATTCAAGCTGAGTTGCCTGTTTCAGTGCGTTAAAAAATTCTTGTGTTTCTAAGCCAAAACAAGCAGGCAAAAATACCGCTTTTGCCCCTTGCGCGGCTTCTCGAATTTCTCGTACTAAATCACTAAACGCTAATTTATGCTCCAATAATTGTGCAATATTCACACTACGAAACTCGCGCGAATGATTACGTAAATGATCCAATTCAGGAATATTTAAAAAACCTGTTGTAACTTCACAATGTGAAAATTGTGGATTTTGGACTAAATTTTCCGCCAATAACTGTGGCTGGAAGTCATGATAACCTTCGATACCTAATACTGCGATTTTATCATGTGGAAAAACAGCATGTTGACCCACTGTCGGCACACTATTTGGCGATAACCAAGTGCTACGCAAGCTACCTAATGGAGTTACTCGTAAATGATTTTGTGCACTTGAACCGACTAAACCGAGATTCAACTCTTGTGCCAATTGCTCAAACTGCTGTGCTTTCGCCATGACTTTTTCTTGACCAATCACACAATAAGGGTGTTGCGGTAATTGTTGATAAAGAGCGGTGTAATTTTGCTCAAAATGCTGAATTGGGCAACCACTTGGTAACTGCCCAAGTAAATCCATTGAGCCAGATGAAAAATCAATTGCTGCCTGTCCATTATTAATAATGACACATTGTTTACCTTGTTGTTGGAGAGCAATCCCACATGTCAAACCGGCAAGCCCACCACCAATAATTGCTACATCAAAATTCATTGTCATCTGTCCCTTGCTGTGCTTGCTGTTCAAGCGGTTTCACATCATTTAAGCCAAGTAAGCTGTAATAAACCCATGAGGTAAAATCAGCTTCTCGAATGGCTTCCCCCCAACAAATCGGCTCAATACCACGCCAGCGTTCCTCCATAAAAGAAGCAAGTTGTGTAGTGGATTGACGTGGCGTTACCACGCTAAAACGCGCCATTAAACCTGCCGCACGACAAGCGCATAATTCAGCTTGGCAAGTTCCCATCCCAACACGCGTACGACGGCGTAAATCAACCAAATTGTTCACACTTAATTCATCAACAGCATAACGCACTTCGCCAGCAGTAACCGCTTCACATTCACAAACTAATGAACGATCTAAACGTTCTGTTTGTAACAAACGCGTAGCACGCGAACCATGACGATATACGGCAGAATAACGAATAGT
The DNA here is from genome assembly GCF_042681465.1 of Pasteurella oralis. Lineage (NCBI taxonomy): Bacteria > Pseudomonadati > Pseudomonadota > Gammaproteobacteria > Pasteurellales > Pasteurellaceae > Pasteurella > Pasteurella oralis. The sequence continues at coordinate 71,295 of NZ_JBHUFP010000001.1, read as the reverse complement.
ACTTGGTAAAGAAATGACACGCTTGCTAGTTTCTAATCGGCTTTCACTCGAACCGGGCAATGGCTGTTTTGCCGTAATACATGGCGCAGTTTTATTTAATTTTTGACAGATTAAATCGGTTGTCCATTCAGCCATTAAGCGATAAGTCATCAGTTTACCACCAGTAATGGTCACAAAACCCTCTAAACCATCACGTTCTGCATGGTCGAGTAACACGATGCCACGACTCACATTACGCCCAGAAGGATCATCATCAGTTGCAACTAGAGGACGAACGCCAGCATAAGCACGCAATACACGAGTGTGGCGTAATGAAGGTGCTAATTTCTCCCCTTCACGGAATAAAATATCTACTTCTTCGGGTGTGACAATCATATTATCAATTTGATCATAAGGAATACGGCTTGATGTGGTACCAATGACACAAATAGTATCCCCTGGTACTAAAATATCGGCATCAGCAGGCTTACGGCAGCGATTAATTACCATCTTATTAATTCGATGCCCCATCACTAACAACGCACCTTTCGCTGGGAACATTCTAATTTTTAAATCTGCATACTCGGCAATACCTTGCCCCCAAATGCCGCCAGCGTTAACAACAATAGGTGCAAAAAATTGGCGTTGTACTTTATATTTATGATCATAAACATTCACACCAATAATTTTTCCACCTTCCCGAATTAAGCCTTTCACTTCGCAATAAGTAAAAACACGTGCACCATTTTCAGTCGCATCTAACATATTAGACGCAGTTAAACGGAAAGGATCTATAGAACCATCTGGCACCACCACGGCACCCACTAATTCTGGGTTCACAGAAGGTTCTAAACGTTTAGCAAGTTCAGGTTCTATTGCGACAGCTTCAATGCCTGATGCGATACAACTTTCGATAAATTTTTTCTGATAGGCAAGATCATCTTCTGGTAGGGTAATAAACAAACCTTCTGTTTCATCTACACAATGACGAGCGATATTGCGCAAAATTTTATTTTCTTCAATGCATTCTTTAGCAGATTCTTGATCATTCACTGCATACCTTGCTCCACTATGCAACAAACCATGATTGCGCCCTGTTGCGCCTGTAGCAATATCTCTCCGCTCTAATAAAATACAGTCAATACCGCGCAATGCACAATCTCGGGCAATCCCTGCACCAGTGGCGCCCCCACCAATGATAATCACATCTGTACTAATAGGGCTTGTATCTGCGGTATTTTTATATATTTGAGGTGATATTTTCATCTTTCCTCTCCCACATAAACAAAAAAACGCTCAAATAAACGATACTTCTGCTGCCATTTTAGGCTAAACAAGCACAAACAAACAATCATTTGATCGAAAAAGAAAACTCAATTGTGATAAACATCACAATTTATTTTCTAAATAGTGCAAGAACGCAATATTTTTTGTGAAATCACTCACAAATTAGCACAATTTCGCTTTTCAGTTTTTTCTTTTCCCTTATTATCTGTGTAAGATTCTTGTTAAGAGAATGTTTTCATTTTTTGTTTCGTTTAACCTATTGGAGAATTGTATGTTTGGTCCATTTAAACCCGCTCCGCATATTCCGGAGCTTCCTGCGGACAAAATAGATGCCAGATACCGTTTCTTGCGTTGGCAAGTTTTTGCGGGCATCTTTTTTGGTTATGCGGCTTATTACTTTGTACGTGCAAACTTCGACTTAGCACAAAAAGGATTAATTGAAGCAGGTATGTATAACAAAGCTGAACTTGGTATTATCGGTACAGGGGCTGGTTTAGCATACGGCTTATCTAAATTCTTTATGGCATCTATTTCTGACCGTTCAAATCCAAAAGTCTTCTTACCATTCGGTCTTTTACTCTCTGGTTTATGTATGACCATGATGGGCTTAATGCCATGGGCAACTTCTGGTATTGCGGTCATGTTCATTCTCATTTTCTTAAACGGTTGGTTCCAAGGAATGGGGTGGCCGCCATGTGGTCGTACAATGGTACACTGGTGGTCTAAATCAGAACGTGGTTCTATCGTTTCGATTTGGAATACTGCGCACAACTTAGGGGGAATGGTACCGGGCGCAATGGTATTACTTGCAAGTGCGATTTATTTCAGTACTCATGGTGTTGAAGCTACGGCAAAAGATGTATGGCAACAAGCGCTTTACTATCCGGGTATTGCCGCAATGATTGCTGCAATTCCTATCTATTTTGTGATGAAAGATACGCCACAATCTTGCGGTTTACCACCAATTGAAAAGTGGCGTAATGACTATCCTGATGATTATAATGAAAAAACTTATGAGCACGATTTAACAACTAAAGAAATCTTCGTGACTTATGTATTGAAAAATAGATTATTATGGTACATCGCAATCGCTAACGTATTTGTCTATTTAATTCGCTATGGTGTATTAAAATGGTCACCAGTTTATCTTGGCGAAGTAAAACACTTCAACATTAAAGGAACTGCTTGGGCATATACTATCTATGAATTAGCAGCTATTCCAGGGACATTACTCTGTGGTTGGGTATCTGACCATGTATTTAAAGGTAAACGTGGCTTAACTGGCTTCATCTTCATGATTTTAACCACAATTGCTGTAGTTGCACTATGGATGAACCCTGCAACACCAGAATCTGAATTAGCACTTTATGAAGGTCATGCATGGTATGAAAACCCATATCAATTAACTGACTTTATCTTAATGACCACCATCGGTTTCTTAATTTACGGTCCTGTAATGTTAATTGGTTTACATGCACTCGAACTTGCACCGAAAAAAGCAGCAGGAACTGCAGCAGGCTTTACAGGTTTATTCGGTTACTTAGGCGGTACAGTATCAGCCTCTGCTGTAGTAGGTTGGGCAGCTGAATTCTATGGCTGGGACGGTGGCTTCTATGTCATGATTGTTGGCGGTATTTTAGCTATCTTATTAATGTTCATTACGATGATCGAAGAAAGCAAACATAAAGCAAGACTTGACGATCACTATGGTAAATAATTAATGGAATAAAAAAGGAAGATATGTGAAAACATTCTTCCTTTTTTTATGCAATCAAATTACCTATTGATACAACTTGAAAGGAGAATCTCTATGCAACTCACTAAATTCACCTTTTCTTTATCTATCCTCACTCTATCACTTGGCTTAGTGCAAACTGCGCTAGCAACAGATACCTGCCAATTGCCACATAAAACGGCATTACCTGAATATGAATACAAATTACATAAAGTCATGGAAGTCAGCGGTCGACAAGGTATCACAACCGATGGCAAATATCTTTATGTTTCAGGTAGTACAACGCTCGCCAAATATGATATGGATGGTAAGTTAGTTCATGAAAACAAAACACCTTTTGTTGGTTATCAAAAAGAAGCTAACCATATTGGTGATATCGATATTTATAACAATGAATTGTATGTTTCATCAGAATGGTTTGCTGATGGTGTAGGGACAAACATTCAAATTGCAATTCATGATGCCAACACACTTGCGTTAAAACGTGCTTTTGACTTCAATCCTGATTCAGGGCAAGTAGAAGTATCAGGGATTACTGTAGATACAGTCAATCAAAGCATTTGGATGGCCTCTTGGGTAGGCGAAGAAAGCGGTCGATATTTATATGAATATGATCTCGAAACAGGTAAATATAAGCGTAAAGTGCATTTACAGCCTGTACCACAATGGATTCAAGGGGTATTTGCCTATGAAGGTAAATTGTATCTGACCGCTGATGACGGTACCGCAGATGAAAAAGAGCATGATCATTTATATCGAGTAGAGATTTCAAATAAAAATAACGAAGGACGTGTTGTCTTAGAACGTACCTTAGATGATGTAAAAGATTATGGTGAAATCGAAGGATTAGTGGTTAATCCAATGACTAAACAAATGATTATTCATTCTAATCGAGGCAAACAAATTGTCTTAGGTATGCCAAAAGGTTTCTATCCGGGTTACGATCGTGAAATCAATGAGCTGTATTTCTACGATATGAAACCAAGATGTGAAAAATAATAACTTGATCAACAAGAGGATTCATCTATGAAATTAAAAGCAATCGCTACCGCAGTTGCGGTCTCAACCTTAGCAGCTTGTTCAAGCCAAAGTATGATGAACAACAGCGACAAACTTATCATTGCGCATCGTGGTGCAAGTGGTTATTTACCAGAGCATACACTTGAATCTAAAGCATTAGCATTTGGTCAAAAAGCAGATTATTTAGAACAAGACTTAGCAATGACCAAAGATAATCGTTTAATTGTCATTCACGATCACTTCTTGGACGGCTTAACAGATGTCGCTAAAAAATTCCCAAATCGCGCAAGAAAAGATGGTCGTTATTATGTGGTGGATTTCACCTTAAAAGAAATTCAAAGTCTTGAAATGACTGAAAACTTTAAAATAGAAAACGGCAAACAAGTTCAAGTATATCCAAACCGTTTCCCATTGTGGAAATCCCACTTCAAGATTCACACGTTTGAAGATGAAATCGAATTTATCCAAGGTTTAGAAAAATCCACAGGTAAAAAAATTGGTATCTATCCTGAAATCAAAGCGCCTTGGTTACATCACAAAGAAGGGAAAGATATTGCTGCTGCCACATTAAAAGTGTTGAAAAAATACGGTTATGACACTAAAGATGACATGGTTTATCTGCAAACATTCGATTTCAATGAACTAAAACGCATTAAAACTGAACTTATGCCAAAAATGGGCATGGATATCAAACTTGTTCAATTAGTCGCCTACACGGATTGGCATGAAACCGAAGAGAAAAATGCACAAGGTAAATGGGTAAACTATGATTACGATTGGATGTTCAAACCAGGCGCTATGGCAGAAGTAGCAAAATATGCGGACGGTGTGGGACCAGGTTGGTACATGCTGATCGATGATCAAAAATCTAAAGCAGGCAACATTGTTTACACCCCACTAGTCAAAGAATTAGCTAATTATAAGATGGAGCTTCACCCATATACCGTACGTAAAGATGCCTTACCTGCATTCTTCACCGACGTAAACCAAATGTACGATGCACTATTAAATAAAGCTGGTGCAACAGGTGTGTTCACTGACTTCCCAGATACTGGCGTAGCGTTTTTGAAGAAAAATAAATAGTCATCAACTGATGTGATAAAAAGTGCGGTCGAAATGTTAAGAATTTTGACCGCACTTTACTTAATTGATTAATTACTTCACTAACTCAAACGCAATCACCCAAAACCACTCCTCTTGTGGATAAATATCTGTAATCACTTGACGCAATTCAGGTAACGTCATGTTTTCTTGTTGAGCATGTTGTTCTGACAAATCATCAAAATGAATGGGGGTTACTGATAACACTTTAATATTGGTAAAAAAACGATCCGTTTCATTAGTATACACCGCCAAAATTTGATTTGGCTGAAAATACGACTCTGATTTATCACGAATAGTGATGGTTTTACGTCCTGCCAGAATGTCTTGTTCAAAGCGGGTGAAGAAGGTGATTTTATTTGAATCCATACTATTCTCCTCACTTCTTCCAATTCTTCAACGCATCCGCAAAAGCATTACCCATAGCGCTGTTACCAGTGTTGCGATCACGACTTTTTACTGGTTGATTTGTACGTGGCTTGGTGGATAAAGTGCGGTCGCTTTTTTCTGAATTTTTGACTGTACTTTCATCTAAACGCATGGTTAAAGCAATACGTTTACGAGGGACGTCTACTTCTAATACTTTCACTTTCACGATGTCACCGGTTTTCACCACTTGGTGTGGATCTTCCACGAACTTGTCAGAAAGTGAGGAGATATGCACTAAACCATCTTGATGGACACCGATATCCACAAAAGCACCGAAGTTGGTTACGTTAGTGACTGTTCCTTCTAAAATCATTCCCATTTTCAGATCGCTGATTTCTTCTACACCGTCCATAAAGGTGGCGGTTTTAAATTCACCACGCGGATCACGTCCTGGTTTTTCCAGTTCTTTGAAAATATCCTGTATCGTTGGTAAACCGAATTGGTCATCAATAAATTTTTTCGCATCGAGTTGACGCACGGCGCTGGCATTACCCATCAGATCTTGGATAGACTGCTCAGTGGCTTGTAGAATTTTTTCCACCACCGGATAGGCTTCAGGGTGCACACCTGACGCATCAAGCGGATTTTTCCCTGCTGCAATACGCATAAAGCCTGCACATTGTTCAAAGGCTTTTGGTCCTAAACGTGGGACTTTTTTCAGTTGATCACGGCTGTCGAAACGCCCGTTTTCATCACGATATGCCACGATATTTTGTGCGAGAGTTTTCGTCATACCCGCCACACGCGCCAATAAGGGGGCAGAGGCAGTGTTTAAATCTACCCCTACTGCATTTACGCAATCCTCCACTACTGCATCTAATTTACGCGCTAATTGACTTTGGTTGACGTCGTGTTGGTATTGCCCCACACCAATAGCTTTTGGTTCAATTTTGACTAATTCGGCTAATGGGTCTTGTAAACGGCGTGCAATCGACACCGCGCCACGTAAAGATACATCTAATTCTGGGAATTCTGCCGCCGCTAATTCCGAGGCAGAATAGACTGAAGCACCCGCCTCACTCACTACAACGGTCTGGGCTTGCCAATCCGTGAATTGTTTCATAATGTCTTTAACAAAACGTTCTGTTTCACGAGAAGCAGTACCGTTACCGATGGCGATAAGCTCCACATTGTGTTTTTTACCGAGCTGATAAATTGCCAGTGCGGCACGTTCTGTTTGCCCTGTATGTGGATAAACTGTATCAGTAGCCAGTAATTTACCTGTATTATCCACAACTGCGACTTTCACACCTGTACGCAAACCGGGATCTAATCCCATCGTATTTTTTGCACCCGCTGGTGCAGCCATTAAAAGTGCGGTCAAATTTCTGGCAAAAACGTCAATCGCTTCCTCTTCTGCTTTTTCGCGTAGGCTGCTCATTAATTCCGTTTCTAAATGCAATGCCACTTTAATCTTCCACGTCCATGCAATCACTTGCTCGCGCCATTTATCAGCAGGTTGACCTGCAAAACGCACACCCAAATGCTCACGAATAATCTCTTCACAATAACTTTGGCGTACGCCTTCTTCTTGTTCAGGATCAGCATTTAAACTTAACTGTAAGAAACCTTCATTACGCCCACGGAACATTGCTAATGCACGATGAGAAGGCACATTTTTGAGTAATTCTTGGTGAGCAAAATAATCTTGGAATTTTGCCCCTTCTGCTTCTTTACTTTCTAACACTTTTGAAACTAACACGGCACTTTGCTGTAAATAGCGGCGAACTTTCGCTAATAGTGTGGCATCTTCAGCAAAACGTTCCATTAAAATATATCTTGCTCCATCTAATGCGGCTTTGCTGTCAGCGACACCTTTTCCTGCATCAATAAAAGTGTGTGCACTAGATTCTGGTTCATTTTCAGGATTTGACCAAAGTAGATCTGCTAATGGCTCAAGTCCTGCTTCAATCGCAATTTGCCCTTTAGTACGGCGCTTCGGCTTATAAGGCAAATATAAATCTTCTAATTCAGTTTTACTTTGTACTTGCTGAATTTGATCACGTAATTCGTCGGTTAACTTGCCTTGTTCTTCGATGGATTTCAAAATCGTTTGGCGACGGTCTTCAAGCTCACGTAAATAAATCAAGCGAGTTTCGAAATGACGAAGTTGAGTATCATCTAAGCCACCAGTGACTTCCTTACGATAACGCGCAATAAAAGGGATGGTATTACCCTCATCTAATAATTGGATCGCAGCGAGAATTTGTTGTGGTTGCACGGTTAATTCCGTGGCAATAATTTGACTGATTTGTTGATTTAACATAGAACGACTTCTTTAAAATAACATGATAAAAATTGCCAATAGGATACTGTTTTTTAGGGTTAATTAATAGTTTTTATCATTTTTGCAGCAGAAAAATAATGCTAAACTAACATTGATTTAGCCCATGTTTAAAGGGCATAAATGGCTCAATTAAACAAGAGAAAATGTATGTCAAAATCAAATTATATCACCCGTGCTGGCTGGAACGCGTTAGATCAAGAACTGAAATTTCTGTGGAAAGATGAACGTCCCAAAGTGACACAAGCGGTTTCTGATGCAGCAGCGTTAGGCGATCGAAGTGAAAACGCAGAATATATTTATGGCAAACGTCGTTTACGTGAAATTGATCGTCGTGTACGCTTTCTCACCAAACGTTTAGAAGTGCTACAAATTGTTGATTATCACCCCAAACAAGAAGGTAAAGTTTTTTTCGGCGCTTGGGTGACTCTGGAAAATGAAGCAGGTGAAGAAAAACAATATCGTATTGTGGGTTGTGATGAATTTGATCCAGCAAAAAATTGGATTTCGATTGATTCCCCTGTCGCACGTGCGCTCATTGGTAAGTCTATTGATGATGAAATTAAAGTAGAAACGCCATCAGGTTTAGTTGTACTCTATGTGAATCAAATTTGGTATGAGAAGTAGAAAGAGGCACAACCATGTGCCTCTTTGAGAAATTATTTTACCTTATGCTGAGTAAAATGTTGTGTGAAGAAATAAGTGTGTTGTCCAATGGAATCTGTCCAATAAGCCCATGTGTGTCCACCTGGTTTTTCGGTATAAGTATGTGGAATATTTAAATCGAGTAGTTTTCGATGTAACTCACGGTTTGGTTCAATAAAGAAATCATCTATACCACAGTCAATGATAATCTGGCTTTTAGTAAAAATTAAACTATGTGCTAAGTCCTTAATATTATAGTTATGCCAATGATCATTCACTACAGCTGCGATTCCCCAATTATTTTTAAACTGTTCAATATTTACACCACCACTCATGCTCCCAATCTGACCAAATACATTCTGATTTTTAATACCAATATATAACGCACCAAATCCACCCATACTTAACCCAGTAATTGCACGCTGTTCTTTCGTTGGGTCAGTTGCATAATGTTTATCAATATATTCCACCAGCTCTTTTGCAACAAAGGTGTAATATTTGGAGTCTTTTTTCAATTCACTATCTAAGTACCAGCTATCATAGTTACCATCTGGTGAAACATAAATCACATCATATTTATCTGCTAATTCACCCAGTCCTGTTTTATCTGGATAATTGCGATTGTTGCCTGACCAACCATGTAGCGTATAAATCGTACTATATTTTTTGGTATCGGCATATCCCTCTGGCAAAACAACTGTGACAGGTATGTTTTTGTTCATCGCTTGGCTATAAACTTCAATGTTTTTCTCGCTAAATGCCATACTGGCAGCAGAATAACAAAGCCCTAAAATAACACTAGAGATTAAAATCATTTTTTTCATAAATCGCCTCTCTTATTATGTAAGCATTGACATCCAAAGCTGAGATACTGCCTGATATTCTCAATAAGCAATATAGACTTGTGCTGTACATAAAGCAAACAATTTACTGATGGGTTTTATAGCGAGAAGGAATAAGTCAATTCAACTAGCAAGGAAAATTTAAGTGAAACTGACCGCATTTAAAACAGAATAGACAAATAAAAAGGGAGCTTTCGTGGCTCCCTTGTATCAATAATGGCCTATTTTTTCGCACCGATTGGTAAAATTTCACGACCGTAAGAGTCGATAAGCATCTCTGCTGCAGCTAAGTAAAATGCGCAAAGGGCAGTCACTAAACCTAAATAACCACCAACATTCACAATACTGTGGTTTTCTGTTGCATCACCAATCGCTAATGCATAGAAAGTCAGTGTTAAAAAGAAGAAAATCGTTTGTAAGGCACGTGGCTTGCTAAAAGAAGCCAAGAACATCATTAACGTAAATGTTCCCCAAATCGCTAAATACCAACCGACAAATTGTGGCGCGGTATTACCTTTAAAGAAGATAACAAATAATGCCCATGACCACCAAAATGCACCATAACTAATAAAGGCTGTGAAACCAAAAGTATTGCCTTTTTTGTACTCAAACATACCTGCAATAATTTGTGCAGTGCCACCAAAAGCAAATGCCATACCAAATACAAGACCTAAATTTTGCGCGTCAAAAAAACCACCATTAATTAAACTTAATAACCATGTTGTTAAAGCAAAACCACATAGACCTAACGGACCTGGGTTTGCATAATTTTTTGCTGATGACATAACAAGTTTCCTTAGAAATAAATAAAAATATCGGGCGATAAAAGGTGCGATAGTATCCACGATCTTTCGCCAGAAATAAAGAGGGAAGCGAAAAAATATTGTATATAAAACAAGCACACCAAAAAAAGTTGATCAAAATCACACTTTCGGTGGATTTTGCCAATTATGCTACTTTTTAGGTATATAAATGACTATAATTTTTTCAGTTTAAATAATTTAATTTTATAAATCTTTAGGAGAAATCATGATGAGTCATACTGCTGAAAAGACTATCAGCCCTGCACAAGCAGAAGTCAACATGCTAGTTGAAAAAGGGTTAGTGGCATTAGAAGAATTCCGCCAATTGAACCAACAACAAGTAGACTATATCGTCGCTAAAGCTTCTGTTGCCGCACTAGATCAACATGGTGTGCTTGCGATGCATGCTTATGAAGAAACAGGACGTGGCGTGTTTGAAGACAAAGCAACTAAAAATCTCTTTGCTTGCGAATATGTGGTGAATAACATGCGTAACTTAAAAACCGTTGGGGTAATTAGTGAAGATGATGTCACAGGTATTACTGAAATTGCGGATCCTGTCGGTGTCATTTGCGGCATTACACCGACTACCAATCCAACTTCAACCACCATTTTCAAAGCACTTATCTCACTAAAAACCCGCAATCCTATCATTTTCGCTTTCCATCCTTCTGCACAACAATCTTCAGTTCATGCTGCGCAAATAGTGTATCAAGCCGCCGTTGAAGCTGGCGCACCTAAAAATTGCATTCAGTGGATTGAAAAACCATCAATGGAAGGTACTGCGGCGCTAATGAAGCACCCAGGTATTGCTACAATTCTTGCTACAGGTGGTAATGCGATGGTGGAAGCAGCCTATTCTTGTGGCAAACCCGCGCTTGGTGTGGGCGCTGGTAATGTACCTGCTTATGTGGAAAAAAGTGCAGATATCAAACAAGCGACTCATGATATCGTGATGTCGAAAGCTTTTGATAACGGCATGATTTGTGCCTCAGAGCAAGCCGCCATTATCGATCAAGATGTTTATGATGAATTTGTGTCTGAGATGAAATCCTACGGCGTATACTTTGTCAATAAAAAAGAAAAAGCCATGCTTGAAGCATTCATTTTCGGTGTCAAAGCCAACAGCACAAACTGTAGTGGTGCAAAATTAAATCCGAATGTAGTAGGTAAACCTGCCACTTGGATTGCGGAACAAGCAGGCTTTAAAGTACCTGAAAAAACCAATATTTTAGCGGCAGAGTGTAAAGAAGTCGGTGAAAAAGAACCACTCACACGCGAAAAATTATCGCCAGTATTAGCTATCTTAAAATCAACTTCAACTGAACATGGTTTTGCATTATCAGAAGCAATGGTTAACTTCCATGGTCTAGGTCACTCTGCAGCAATTCATACGAAAGATGCGGATATTGCTAAAGCGTATGGTGAACGAGTAAAAGCGATTCGTGTCATCTGGAACTCACCTTCCACCTTTGGCGGTATTGGCGATGTATATAACGCTTTCCTTCCTTCTCTTACCCTTGGTTGTGGTTCTTATGGTAAAAACGCTGTAGGGAACAACGTAAGTGCGGTTAATTTATTAAATATTAAACGAGTAGGAAGACGGAGAAATAACATGCAGTGGTTTAAAGTGCCTTCAAAAATCTATTTTGAACGTGATTCAATTCAATATTTACAATCAATGAAAGGCATGGAACGTGTCGTTATCGTCACAGATAGAACTATGGTGGATTTAGGTTTTGTAGAAAAAATTGCAAAACAAATCACAGCGCGTGGTAATCATGTCACTTATCAATTATTTGCAGATGTTGAGCCAGATCCTTCAATTGAAACTGTGCAACGTGGTGTGGAATTAATCCGTAATTACCAACCGGATACTATTATTGCTTTAGGTGGTGGCTCGGCAATGGATGCCGCCAAAGTGATGTGGTTGTTTTATGAACAACCCGAAGTAGATTTCCGTGATTTAGTACAAAAGTTCATGGATATCCGCAAACGTGCGTTCAAATTCCCACAATTAGGGCGTAAAGCACGTTTTGTTGGTATTCCAACGACATCAGGAACAGGTTCAGAAGTCACCCCATTTGCCGTAATCACTGAAGGTGATAAAAAATACCCAATCGCGGATTATTCACTCACACCAACAGTTGCCATTGTAGATCCAGCTTTAGTTATGACAGTACCCGCACATGTGGCTGCTGATACGGGCTTAGATGTGTTAACCCATGCCACAGAAGCCTATGTATCAGTACTTGCTAACGACTTCACTGACGGTCTAGCCTTACAAGCAATTAAATTAGTATTTGAACATTTAGAGCGCTCTGTGACAGAAAAAGATCCTGAATCCCGTGAGAAAATGCATAATGCTTCAACTATTGCTGGTATGGCGTTTGCTAATGCGTTCTTGGGTATGAATCATTCATTAGCACACAAAATTGGTGGGCGTTTCCATACCCCGCATGGGCGTACTAATGCAGTCTTAATGCCACATGTGATTCGTTATAATGGCACTCGTCCACAAAAAACTGCGACTTGGCCAAAATATAACTATTACAAAGCTGATGTAAAATACCAAGAAATTGCACGTATGCTTGGCTTACCATGTGCTACACCAGAAGAAGGCGTAAAATCATTTGCCCAAGCCTGTTATGAACTGGCAGAACGTGTTGGTATTAAAATGTCCTTCAAAGAACAAGGTATTGATGAACAAGAGTGGATGGAGGCACGTCGCCAAATTGCTTTAGCTGCATTTGAAGACCAATGCTCACCCGCTAACCCACGCTTGCCAGTCGTCACCGATATGGAAGTGATTTTAACCAATGCCTATCATGGTTATCAGCCAAATCAGTACTAATTTAGCTATAGGCTAAAACCAAAGTGCGGTCAAAATTTTACAAATTTGTACCGCACTTTTTAAGTTGGCAGACATAAAGCGCTGTATTAACAGCACTTTATCTACTTTGAACAAAAGCTTACTCCACAGGATACCAATGCAAGCGACTAAATGCGATCTGACAAGCTTCCCCTTCTTTTGGTCCCGCATCACGCCGTCCTTTTTGTACACGTAATTCTTGTTGACCAATCAGAATACTGTAATCAACCACTTCACCTAAGTAGGAGCGACGTTTTACTACGCCCGGAATACCGCCTTGATTAACAAAATCAATTTCTGACGGACGTGTTGCCAAAATAGCCTGACCTTGCTGAATCAGCTCGCTAGTAGGTGTAGGTTGAATAACAAAATGTCCCTCAATACCAGCAAAAGACACACCTTGTGCGGATAGCCCCACATTTAACTGATTAGATAGCCCAATGAAGTTAAAGACAAATTTATTGGCAGGATTGTTATACACATTTAACGGTGTATCAATTTGTTCGATCATCCCTTTTTTCATCACTAAAATGCGATCCGATAATGCCATTGCTTCTGCTTGGTCATGAGTCACATAGATAATTGAAAAACCAAATTTACGTTGTAATGCTTTGATTTCAAAGCGCATTTCTTCCCTTAAATGCGGATCCAAACTCGATAAGGGTTCATCTAATAACATCACATCAGGATTTAACGCTAAAGCGCGTGCTAAAGCGACACGCTGTTTACCACCACCAGATAAATCATCAGGGCTTTTATCTGCCACTTTCAATAAATTGGTGTGCTTTAGTGCCTCTTTAGTGCGGGTTTCAATTTCCTGCTTGGACAAATTTTTCAACGTCAATGGAAATGCCACATTGTCATACACTGTCATATGCGGCCAGACCGCAAAAGCTTGGAATACCATACCAAAATTTCGTTTTTCTGGTGGTAAATAAAAGTTTGTCACTTTCGAAGAAAGTAAGCGTTCGCCTACACGAATCTCACCACCATCAAGGTCTTCAAAGCCTGCAATCATACGTAATGTAGTCGTTTTACCGCAGCCTGAAGGTCCTAACATAGAAAAGCACTCGCCTTTTTCAATCGATAAACTCAGATCTGGAATCGCAATGACATCACCGAATTTTTTCATCACATGATTAAGTTGAATATAACTCATAGTGTTCTCCTTAAAATTCGGCTATTTCTGTGTTTTCTTCTCGGCATAACGTTTAATAACCGTTTGCCCAAACACAATGATAATCAATGCAATACCTGCGAGTGCAGCCGAATAAACCGTTTCGCCATCTTCGTTCAGCGTATAAATTGCCACCCCAATAGTCCGTGTAGACGGGCCATATAACATGACAGATACCGTTAACTCACGTAGTGCAGGAAGGAAGATTAAGAAAAATGCGGCAATCATACCCGGACGAACTAAAGGGACAACCACATCTTTCAAAGACTGCCACATACTTGCGCCACAAGCACGTGCTGCTTCAACTAACGAATCATGGACTTGTTCCAATGCGGCAGAGTTCGCTTTCAAGGAAAATGCCATGTAACGTGCAATATACGCGATCAGAATAATCCAAACGGTGTTGTATAAATTAATACCAAATTTACCACTCCAAGCTAAGATTACTCCTAACGCAATAACTGAACCGGGCACAGAGAATGGCAGCATGCCTAAAAACTCTAAAATACCTTTGCCCTTAACACGCATTTTCACGATCACATAAGAAATCATTACACCTGCAAACATCGTAATCACTGCGGCGGCTAAGCCTAGTAATACACTGTTGCGAATCGCATCTTTAGTCAGCTGCCAATCAAACAAGATAAATTTATAATTATCTAAGGTGAGGTTTTCCCAAGTGATTGGTAAGCCATAGGTTTTTAATCCACCCACAATAAAAATAGTGACCGTTGGCAAGACAATAGTGAACGCGATATAAAGCAAACAAATGATTAATAACGGCATTCTTAATCCTCTGAGCTTCACTTCAACAGGACGGAAACTTTTACCTGCAATGATTTGGAAACGTCCTCGATTTAAAATTTTGTTTTGCAGCCAAATAATTAACGCTGCTGTGGCAACTAACACCGTAGCCAATACTGTTCCAGTACGAATCGCTTCAAAACTTCCCGCACTTTGGTGAATACGTTCATAAATTAAGGTTGGGATATTGAAAATCCCATTTTCTACCCCTAATACTGCAACTGTACCAAAGTGAGCCATGGAATACAGCATGATCAGTAATGCACCCGACACAATACTCGGCATGACTAATGGAATTGTAATTTTACGGGTAATAGTAAATAAACTGGCACCTGAAATACGCGCAGACTCTTCTAAAGTTGGATCCATCCGTTCTAATGCCCCACATACTTGAATAAAGACAAACGGAAACAGATACATGGTTTCTACTGCCATAATGCCTGCGTAGCTATAAATATTGAAAATCGGATCTTCTAGACCAAAGGTATCCATGAAGAAACGGTTAATATAGCCAGCACGAGGAGAAAGCAACATTTTCCAAGCTAATGCGCCAATAAATGATGGCAACATGAAAGGCACTAAAAACATCACTTTCATAAAACCCTTATAAGGTAAGTCAGTTCGTGTCACCAACCAAGCAAAAAATGTACCTACAATGGTACTCATGATAGTTACACCAACCGCAATAAATAAGGAGTTAAGCAATGCTTCATAAGTTTCTTGCTGTTGTAAAATCGTCACTACGTCAGTGACATTAAATTGCCCATTAACCCAAAAGGAATTAATAAAAATTAATAACACCGGTACAGCAACAACAATCACTAAAATCCCAATGGATAAGGCGAGAATTGCATTTGCCACATTAAATGGACTTTTTTTCTGAATAACCGCTGCCATTGTTATTCCCTCCCTTGTTGGACAGCTTGTTGATTGTCAGCAAACCAAAGTAAATCGTGGAAATTGACATAACAATCATCACCCTCTGTAAACATCAAATCATGCTGCAATGCCGTATTCGTTGATACTTCCGTACGTAACAACACACCATCAATATCAATCATGTAATCCATGATTGCACCGAGAAAACTGGCTCGTACAATCTTGCCTTTTAACCCACTGCCAGTTTTACTTAACATGATATCTGATGGACGACAACCTAATTTGCCATGCTCTGTGGGTAAGTTAGCCCATTCAATCGCCTGCATACCTTGCCCAACAAAATGTCGCCCCTGCTCATAGCGCACGGGAATAAAATTGGCTAATCCCATAAATTTAAACACCATTTCATTGGCAGATTTTTCATAGATCTCCCATGGTGTACCAATTTGTTGAATATGCCCATCTTTATCCATAATGGCTAAACGATCTGAAATAGCGAGCGCAATTTCCTGATCATGTGTTACATATAAAATAGTAATACCTAATTTTTTTTGTAACTCTTTGATCTCAAAACGCATTTCTTCTCTTAAATTTGCATCCAAATTATTCAACGGCTCATCAAGCAACATCAAAGAAGGCTTTGCTACTAATGCCCTAGCTAAAGCAACCCGTTGTTGTTGTCCACCAGAAAGCTGTGAAGGCAAACGTTGTTCTAATCCAGTTAAATTAACTAAATCAACAACATCCATCACTTGCTGCTGAATCACTGCTTTATCTAACGCCTTTAACTTTAATGGATAGGCAATATTGTCAAAGACGGTCATATGCGGCCAAACCGCATAATCTTGAAAGACCACGCCTAAACTGCGCTGATCAGGCTGGATATCAATACCTGCAACAGGATCAGAAACAACATGTTCATCAATTAAAATTCGCCCAGCATCTGGGACTTCAAAGCCAGCAAGTAGACGCAGTAATACTGTTTTCCCGCAGCCAGATGGCCCAAGAAGGGTAAAGCATTCGCCGTCTTTCACCACAAGCGATAAATCTTTTAACACCTCATTCGAACCAAATGCCTTACTGACATTTTCGAAAGTGATTGTTGCCATAAAGCACTCCTGTTTTATTGACGACCTTGAAGAATTTGAGCAAATTTTTTCACGGTTTCTTCTTTCTCTGCCAAGATAGCTTGATAGTCAATCGGAATAGCACGACTAATTGCATCTTCCACAGTTGGCATGCCTTCTAAAGTGGCAATCCCTTTACGCACAGGTAACGTTCCTTCATGCGCAATAATTTTTTGTGCATCTTCAGATAATAAGAAATCAATGAATTTTTGTGCTGAAGCTGGATTTTTCGTGCCTTTAAAAATCGCGGCTGGACTTGGAATCACTAACATTTCTTTTGGATAAACTAATTTAAGTTGAGCACCTTTTTTAATTTTATCGTTAGTAATGTAGTCCACTGCCAATGAAGCTAATAAATCACCTGATGCCGTATCATCGACAACTTGTCCCGAACCTTTACCGACTTTGCCCTTATTGGCTTTGATTTTTTCAAAAAATTCCCAACCAAATGTCGATTTCAATAAAGCCACACTCATATAAGAAGTACCAGATAAAGCTGGGTTAGCAATTCCAAATGCCCCTTTATATTTTGAACCAGTGATATCTGCCCATTCTGCTGGTGGCTCTTTAACAAACCTTGTGTTATACGCAATACCTAATGTCCCAAGACGGATTGGCGTAAAAGAACCATCAAACTCTGGCAATGGATTAACAATATGCTCAACTTCTGGTGAAATATAAGTTTGTAACATGCCGTTTGCTTTCATTTTAAAGAAATCAGGTACTTCACTGGTCCAAATCACATCAGCCATGATTTGACCGGACTCTTTTTCTGCTGCAATTTTTGCCATTAATTTTCCTGCGCCTGCTGATTGATAATCCATCGCGACTTCAGGATGTTTTTCATTAAATTTTGCTTTTAATGCACCAATTAAAGATTCTTTCATGGAGGTGTATACAATGAGTTGTTCGTTAGCTTGCGCGACATTGACTACAGCCATACCTAACCCAAGCGCCATGATGATTGAAGATAATTTTTTATTCATAATCTGCCCCTTCCTATCTCGTTATTTATCAAGTTTATTGACCGATAATACCGCTTAGCCTAGCTCATACACTGTATGAAACTTAACCTACAATAGCGCTCAAAATAACAAAAAAAAAGACCGCACTTATGCTCAAAAAGCAGTCAAAATTGACCCATTTTGAAGATCACAATAGGTCAAATTTAACTCATTTATGCAGTCGTACAACAAGAGGAAGAAATTGACAGGAAAAAAGCCTATAAATGACCCAAAAAACAGGCTAACTAATTAAAATTTAAATTTTATTTTTTTGAATTCGATCACAAAAAAAAGCACATAGCCGATCAAATTTTGGGTAATATGACAAGGCAACTGATGTCAATCAAGGTGAAGATCATGCGCGCCAAATTACTCAAACGATTAACAACGTTTATCATCAGCTTATTTATTTTCACTCTGCAAGCAAAAGCAAATGAGCTTGTGATCGGCACCACTTTTGCGCTAGAAGGCATTCAGCATTTGGTCAATGAATGGAATAAACAGCCGAATACGGTGCCTATCACGACCTTAAATCGTACCAGTACATCACTCAACCAACTGTTATCTACCGAAAAAGCTCGCGAAGTGGACTTAATTCTAAGCTCCTCACCCATGCTGTTTTATAACCTACAAAAGGAAAATAAACTTTTATTGCTACCAAAAGAATTACAAGATAAAACTGGCTTTCTACCAAATATGCTCAAACCTACTACTGTGGCATTTGCCCTTTCTGGCTACGGCATGTTATTTAATAAAACTTTGTTACAATATGCTCAACGTCCTTTACCACAATCTTGGCAAGATCTGACTCATCCCGACTTACAAGGGCTGATCGTCATCAGCAGCCCAACGCGCTCTGATACGAATCACATTATGTTAGAAGCCTTATTACAAAAGCACGGTTGGCAAGAAGGTTGGGCATTAATTGAACAAATCATGCTAAATGTTGGCACAATTTCTGCACGCAGTTTTGGTGTCGTCGATAAAATCCAAGCCAATCTTGGCGCAGTGGGGATTACTATTGATAACTACGCCCATATTTTGACCCAACAAAATCACGCTAATCTCGCTTTTCATTACTTTCCACAATTTCCCGCTTCACCCACATTTATCGCGATTGTGGCTGAAAGTAGTAAAAAGTCACAAGCAATCGAATTCATTCAGTTTTTACTTAGTGAAAAAGGGCAGCGCATTTTAACGGATGTTCAAATGAGTAAATATCCTATTGTGCCCTTACCTACAACACATCCCAAAGCCGCATTACAACAACAATTATTTCAACAACCACCCATTAATTACGATTTACTGCTCAAGCGACAACAATTAGTTAAACTCTTGTTTGAACAACATATTACACATCGTTTAGGCTTACTCCAGGAGCATTGGCGTTTGTTACAGCAAAAAGAGCAAGCTTTTAACCGCCCTTTACCTGAATTACGCCAAATTTTAACCGCACTTCCTGTTTCTGCAGCGCAGGCAGAAGATGAGGTTTATTTAACTCACTTTAATCGCACACAAGAACTGTTAAGCTGGCAACACTTTTTCATTGCCCAGCAAGTCGCCTTTGTTAAAGCCTTGGAAGATTTAGAATGAAAACATGGTTTAAACACTTAGATCTCAGTACTGGACTACAACTCTCTTTTTTAGTGAGTGTATTACTGTGTCTTTTTGTTGGTGGCGTAGGGTTGTACACATGGCAACAACAACGTAGTGAAATTAACTTTGCCCTTGATCAAGATTTCCCTAAAGTACAAGCGGCATTCCAAACGGAAGAACAAATTAACATCTTACAAAATGCCTTTGTTCATCTGGTTAATGTCAAAAATACTAACGACAAAATCGCTCGTTATAACAATGCTAAACAACAGCTCGCCACCTTAAAAGAGTTGATCATTGAACTGGATGAAAATCTCGATGATCAATTAACGGATTTATTACAACAACAATCCTTATTATTAGAACAAATTTCAGCTAATATCACGGCTACTCTCACCTTAAATGAAGAATTAAACAAAACTGTTTCCAAAATTAATTGGTTACATAACGATTTTCATAATGAATTTACTGCCTTGTTACAAGAAATGAGCTGGCAGCAATCCACCCTTGCCAATAACATCGCACTCCGTCCACAAAATACGCAAAAAGTGGAACAATTGAAAAAGTTACAACAAGAATTGCTGCTAGTTTATGACTTTACTAACTACGAAGAACAAATTATTACTGAACTACGTACACAGATTGCTGAACCAAGCCAAAACAGCGCAGCACGATTACATAATTATTTAAGCTATCTCTCTTTACTCATTAATAACCGTATTGCCTTACTGGGTAGACATTCTTCTATTATCACAATTCAACAAATTTTAACTGAACTTATTAGTTTTGGCTTAAATCCCCAAGAATTACCCGCACTGTTTCTACTCAGAACGGAACTAAACCAACAACAGCAACAATTGATTACACAAAGCGAAACAGTGTTTGATGCTTTTCGGCAACGAATTAATACTCAAATTGGTAACAGCAAAAACCAACTTCATTTATTACACAATATCGTAGAAAAAAGTACGCAATTTAATGGTGTGTTAATTCTGCTCGCTATGCTACTTGCCTGTATCTTTGTGATTGCTGTTAACTTTTTTTATATTCGTTTACGTTTACTAAAACGCTTTCAACAACTCAATCAAGCGGTTGTTCAACTCACCAATGGTGAAGATGATGTTAAAATTGCCATTTATGGCAACGATGAACTGGGACGTATCGCTAAACTGTTACGCCTCTTTTTGTTTGAAATGCAGAAAAAAACTCAAGAATTAGAATTGCGCAATCAAATTTTACTCGATGAAATCGACTATCGCGTTAAAGTCCAGACAGAACTTGAAAATACACAAAATGAACTAACACAAGCAGCCAAATTAGCCGCAGTGGGAAAAACCTTAACGTCCATTAGCCACGAAATTACCCAACCGCTCAATGCCATGAATGCCTACTTATTTAGTGCTAAAAGAGCGGTAAAAAAGCAAAATATTGATGCTATTTTGACTTATTTAGACAAAATGAACCATTTAGTGGAACGCACTGCACTGATTGTCAAACGCTTACGCCAATTTTCACGGCAAGGCTCTGGAAAAATACAAGCAGTGGATTTAACAGACTGCATACAAGGGGCATGGGAGTTATTAGAAACACAACATAAAAATCGACAAGGTCGCTTAACTACACCAGCAGATCTCCCCCATGTACTTGGCGAAGACGTATTAATCGAACAAGTCTTTGTCAATTTATTCTTAAATGCTCTCGAAGCTATCGAGCATATTCCACCTCATATTTACATTGAAGTAGCGAGTATCGATGAAGACTATATCAGCCTGTGGGTCTCGGATAATGGCAAAGGTTGGCCATTAACAGAAAAGCTACTTCAACCTTTTGCCAGCAGTAAATCCATTAATTTAGGCTTAGGACTATCCATTAGCCAATCAATTATGGAACAATGTCAAGGTGAACTACGTATCGCCTCGACATTAAAACACAACGCATTAATTATTTTAAATTTTAAGGTAACGCAAGATGTTTAACTCAGCATATAACGTACTGCTCATTGATGATGACATTGATATTCTTGATTCTTATCAAGACTTACTGCGCGAAGAAGGCTATCAAGTGATTACCTGTGCTGATCCCGTGGATATTGTGTCTCAAATTCCTGATAACTGGATTGGTGTCGTACTTTGTGATGTACTGCTCCCTAATATTTCAGGTCTTACCCTACTAGAACATATCACACAACGAGATTCACACATCCCAGTTATTATGATCACTGGGCATGGCGATGTGCCAATGGCAGTAGAAGCTGTCAAAAAAGGGGCAACTAACTTTCTGGAAAAACCCATTTCACCTGAAAATCTCTTGATTCAAGTAGAACATGCCTTAGCCAAACGTGCCGCATTAATTGAAAATCGTTACTGGCAGTTAGAAAAATTAAACGAAAGTTTTATTGGGCAAAGTGATTGGATTCACACTATCCGTAGCCAGCTACAAAAGCTAGCAGATATTGATGTCCCCGTTTTTTTATGGGGAGAAACTGGCACGGGACGGCACTTATCAGCAACTTACTTACATAAACTCAGTCATCGTAAACATGCGCCCTTCATTAATGTGGAATGCTTGGCACAAAATAAAATTCACATTGAAACCCTAATTAATGAGGTTGAACAAGGCACATTAGTATTAAAAAATATTCATCACTTACCTGCCAGTGAGCAACAATTGCTCGCCAATGGGCTAAATAACCAACAGCATCCATTTCGCTTAGTCGTAATCAGTGATGTCCCCTTACTTAGCTTGATTCAAAAACAAACTTTAATTGCTGAACTGTATTATTTATTTTTACACACACAACTTGAGCTATTGCCATTAAAAAAACATGCCACAGATATTGTGCCAATTTTTTGTCATTATGTGCATAAAAGTTGCGCTAGATTAAACAAAGACTACGTCGAGCCATCGAAAAAGTTACGTCAACATTTGCTCAATCAAGACTGGCAGGGTAATGTCAAAGAGCTGATTCATGTGGCTGAACTATACGCGATTGGACTACTTGCTGAACAAACCTCAGCGGCAACATTAGCCACTTCAACAATTAAAACAGATCACATTAAACCATTAGATGAACAAATTAACGAATATGAAAAACAAATTATTGAAGAGGCGCTGATTTTCTATCAAGGTAGAATTAATGAAGTGGCTAATTATTTAGATATTCCACGTAAAAAATTATATCTACGTATGCGTAAATACGGCATTGATAAGAAAAATTATAAATTCTAACTACACAGACCGCACATTACGCATGTGCGGTAATTGCCTATGCCACACAATAAAATAGCTTTTTTCCAACAAGATAACGCCGAAATAGCACGATAATCAATTTTACATCGAGGTAAAATCCCTTTATCCTTTTGTTCCAAATATATTCTATTCGCCTTATCCATTAGGACAATTCTAATGAAAAATAAAACTATGTATATTGGTCTAGTGCTTGTCACACTACTCACTTTTATTGTCGATATGCTTGCCAAAAGCACCTTCGCTATCAATGCCAAATTAAGTGCACTAACTATTGCAATTCTGTTAGGTATTTTACTTGGCAATACGCTTTATCCTAAATTTTCACAATATACTGCACAAGGTGTCATTTTTGCCAAAGGCACATTGCTCCGCCTAGGGATTATTTTGTACGGTTTTCGTTTAACCTTTCAAGACATTAGCGCGGTAGGTGTTAATGCGATTGCGGTAGATGCAATCATGTTAATCAGTACTTTTGCGCTTACTGTTTGGCTCGGTCTTCGCTACTTAAACATGGATAAACAAATTGTTTATTTGACAGCAGGTGGCTGTAGTATTTGTGGCGCAGCTGCCATTATGTCTATGCAGCCCGTGACAAAAGCAGAATCTCATCAAGTTTCTGTTTCTGTCGCCGTCATTGTCATTTTCGGCACAATCTCAATGTTTTTATATCCTACAATATACCCTTATCTCGTAACTTGGTTAAGTGAACATCAATTTGGCATTTATATCGGCTCTAGTGTACACGAAGTTGCTCAAGTTTATGCCGCTGGTGGTAACATTAGCTCAACAGTTGCAGATACTGCCGTTATTTCAAAAATGATCCGTGTGATGATGCTTGCGCCATTTTTACTCTTTATTTCTTGGTTACTGGCTAAACAAAATCACAATCAACAAAACAATAAAATCACTATTCCATGGTTTGCTTTTTTATTTATTCTGATGGCGGTAATCAATTCCTTCTCACTCATTCCCGCTCATATCGTCAAATGGATCGTGGAAATTGACGGATTATTACTCATCGCCGCTATGGCCGCCTTAGGCTTAACCACCCATATCAGTGCCATTAAACAAGCAGGCATCAAACCGCTCATCTTAGGGGCATTAGTATTATGTTGGTTAGTGATTGGTGGATTTTTTGTGAATGTTGGAATGAGTCAGATCATGTAAATCCCTAGATGATTCAGAAAAGTGCGGTCTGTTTTTTCGCAATTTTAGTTTTCTAACCAATTTCGTAATAGCTGTTCGCCATGTTCCGTCATAAAGGATTCTGGGTGGAATTGAACGCCGTAAATTGGCAGAGATTTGTGTTGAAAAGCCATGACAACGTCTTCAGCACAATGAGCTGTGATTTCTAATGCAGTAGGAAAATCTTGTGCCTTAATTGCCCAAGAATGATATAAACCAATTTGAAATTCAGTTGGTAGTCCTACAAATAAACCAGCGTTTGAACACACCTTTAAACGCTGAATGCGACCATGTCGTACCTTGTCTAAATTGTATAATTCACCACCAAAAAACTCGCATAGGGTTTGATGTCCCAAACAGACACCTAAAATCGATTTAGATTGGTGATATCTTGCTAACATCTCAAATAATTGTGGATAAGCACGAGGCACATCTGGACCCGGCGAAATCAAAATATGACTAAATGTTTCTATCTTTACCAACGCCAATTCTTGTACATTTACCACGTCAAAAGGCACAGCTAAACGACGGATTAAATCTACTAAGTTGTAAGTAAAAGAATCTTGATTGTTAATGATAAGAAGTCGTTTCATGCCTATATAATATTCCATTGAGAAAGAGGCAAAGTATAAAGGAAAAAGCGGATTTTTGTCTGATTTTCCGCTAAACTTTCACTTATTTTTTCAAATACAGATAACTTATGTGCTTTCATTCTTTTATTCAACAAGCCAATCAATACGGTAAGCAACGTCAACCATTTTTCTTTTTGATTGATTTTGAACAGCAACAACCGATAATTTGTCCTTTAGCACAAGCCGCCAGTCTGGGGCTATTTTTTTCTATTCGAGACAAACATAATATTGATTGGCAAATAGAAATGCCGACCATACCTTTTGAATTGAACAAATTTCCGATAGCAAAAACAGATTATCAACGTGGTTTTGCTTTAGTACAGCAAGAATTACAAAAAGGTAATTCTTATTTATTGAATCTCACTTATCCCACTGAAATTGAGATGAATTTTAGCCTTGCTCAGATTTTCCAGCAAACAAAAGCGCCTTATAAATTGTATTATCAAGATCGCTTTGTCTGTTTTTCGCCTGAATGTTTTATCAAAATTGAGCAAAACCAAATCTATACTTATCCAATGAAAGGTACGATTGATGCCACCTTGCCTAATGCACAAGCAATGTTGCTGAATTCAGAAAAAGAACAGCAAGAACATTACACTATTGTTGATTTAATGCGTAATGATTTAGCAACGGTATCAGAAAAAGTGGAAGTGACTCGTTTTCGTTATGTGGAAAAAATCGAAACACCAAAAGGCGCAATCTTGCAGACAAGTTCGGAAATTAGAGGCAATTTAGCAGAGAAGTGGCAAGAAAACATCGGTACTATTTTAGCTACTTTACTGCCTGCGGGTTCAATTAGCGGTGCACCGAAAGAAAAAACCGTGCAAATTATTCAAGCAGCAGAACAGCAAAAACGCGGTTATTACACCGGCATTTTTGGCATTTTTGATGGTAATACTGTACAAAGTGCGGTAGCAATTCGTTTTATTGAACAAGTGCACAATAAATATTATTTTCGCAGTGGTGGGGGAATCACTATCTTGAGTGAACTAGAAGATGAGTACCAAGAATTACTGCAGAAAGTCTATGTACCATTAGGATAAAAATGATGTTTCCCTTATTTGAAACTATTGCGATTACCAATGGTAAGATTCAAAATCTTGCCTTGCACCAACAACGCTATATTAATAGTTTAAAGCAATTTTATGGTAAAAATACGCTCAACATTCATGATTTTAGCGAAATTATCCAAATTCAGACCGCACTTATACAAACTCAACACGCCCCTTTGATTCGCTGTCGCATTGATTACAACGCGACCGAATTGCAAGTGCAATATTTTGCTTATCAACGCAAAACTTACCGCACTTTTCAGCCCGTGATTTGTGATGAAATTGATTATGGGCTGAAATATGCTGATCGGACTTACTTAAATCAACTGTTGCAACAAAAAGGTGATTGCGATGAAATCATGATCATCAAACAAGGTAAGGTAACTGATTGTACAATTGGCAACTTAATATTTCGTCAGGGTGAAGTATGGGTTACTCCTGATACACCTTTATTCGCTGGTACCCAACGAGCAAAACTATTAGCGGCAAATAAAATTCAACAACGCACGATCTTATTAGAAGACATCGCAACATTTGACGAAGTTCGTTTAATTAATGCCCTAAATCCACTGTAAATTTTCCTTGAACCGCGTACAATAAAAACGTTTTTTCAATCAAATAAAAGGAGATGAGAAAAATGAGTAAAGTGATTCATACTAACAACGCCCCCGCAGCAATTGGTCCTTATGTGCAAGCTGTTGACTTGGGGAATATGCTGTTAACTTCGGGGCAAATTCCAGTCAATCCCCAAACAGGCGACGTCCCCGCTGATATTGTTGCTCAAACACGCCAATCTTTAGAAAATATCAAAGCCATTGTTGAACAAGCAGGTTTGCAAGTCGCCAATATTGTGAAAACGACGGTATTTGTCAAAAATTTAAATGATTTTGCTGCTGTAAATGCGGAATATGAACGCTTCTTTAAAGAAAACAATCATCCAAATTTCCCTGCACGTTCTTGTGTCGAAGTCGCCCGCCTACCAAAAGATGTCGGTATTGAAATCGAAGCCATTGCGCTACGCGGTTAATCGACTAGATTTCCTACCTATTCACAATTTTAAACATCGGACGCCAAACATGGCGTCCCTATATAAAGTGCAGTGACTTTTTTTACAATTTTGATTAGCAAAATCGGTAGGATAGGCTTTAGCTCATCATCTTACATATCACCTCTCGATTTATTGATGCACTAAAATGGCTCCACTTGTCTATCAAGGCAAAAATAATGATAAAGGGCGTTGTTTAATCAGTTTCCACACACACTTGCCAATATCGCACCAGCTTTCAATTTGCGCATCTAATGAACGTAATGCCACACAAAGTGCAATAAAGAAACTCACTACTAGATTCACAATCCCGATCAATAACACTAACATCAGTCCTTGTAGAAACAGTTGCCAAGTGAAATCACCACTGACTGTCATATAACCTAAATTAGCAGAAGAAAAAGCCACATGCCGAATATCAAGCGGTAAATTTAATAGATGCCCCACTAACCCCGTTAAACCGAGCAATAAGCCAAAACACAAATTACCCATAATCGAACCATAATTATCGTGCCAATAATCTGCTAATTTATAGCGCATATTACGAGTCAACAGAAGACGTAAAATGGGGTGGTTACGCAAACGCATTCTCAAGTTCAAATAATTACTTCGATTATCAAAATAACCTGAAATAATCCCCGAAAAGAACAACCAAAAACCCGCAATCGCAGCAAACCATAAAGACCCTTTCATTGGATCAATAGATTTTTGCTGATATGCAATCTCTGCCTCGGAGAGTAAAGGTACACCAACATAATGCTGGTAGCCTATGGCTAGTAAACAAGCAACTAAAATAGCGAGAGTAACATTACCTAATACGGCTACCGTTTGTGAACGAAATACATCAATGAGCAATTGTGCTAATTGCAGATTGACGGATTTTCCTTGCCCACTATCTACCGTTTCAGCAAAACGGGCCGCGGTCATCGCAGGTTGTTTAGTTGCTACTGTACAATGCAACATAAAAATAAGTGTAAAACCAATACCATAATTCAACCCTTCAGCAACACCACGCCAGACACGATCCTCAATAACATCGCCCAAATAAAGTTTAAACAGTGCCATCAAGGCAATTAAAATTCCCCCACCAGCGGCAGAAAAAAACATTGCACGATATTCCTGACTATCACGAGTAATGTAATGCTCACCATGATCACTTTTATTTTGTGTAATACTACGAGCCAACATCTTGACGCTTTGTTTCCACAAATCTACTGCACTATGACTTTGCGCTGAAGCCACTGCCAAGATGCCAGTAAACACTAAAATTCGGCGCGGTGGCAAACGATCTTGTTGAAAAATGTCCATTAAAATAGCCAACCGATCAAGCATCTGATCTAGGCGAGCCAGTAAATGTGCTACACCTAAAGTTGACCCTGCACTCGCACCACGACGATGAATACGATCAATTTGCTCACGGCATTGTTCAAACATGACTTGCAAATGCGCATCATCATAAAATACATGCTGACGCCGAGCATTCACCCAATTTGCCACTTCTCGTTGTAACGCCACAAAAGGCGAATCAGCATCCAATAAAGTCGGATCCAAACGCATCAATTCAGGTTCTAATTCTTCTGCAGCAATCCAAATTGCTAACATTTCAATTGCAAATAGCCCTTCATAGCGTAAATGATTATGCACATTTTCACGATCTCTTTCAGTACTATGCTGTTGTAAAATATCTAATAATTTTATCCAATCTTGAATTGCAGTTGCTTGTAGCCATTCTTCATCACTTTCTTCACAAAACAAGACAAAGAAAATATCACGCAAATCATTTAAATCTTTAAAAGCAGGGTTAAAACGCTCATATAAACGTTTTTGAATTTCACGCCCAAAACCTTCTCGCCCTAAAATGCCGCAACTGATAAACAATGGATACAAACGCATTTGGCAAATCCATTGACATAGCAAAGTTGCCGCATTTGCGGCAAGGACAGGATGCTGATTTAACATCTGGATAAATTGAGCTAAACGTGTTGCTGCCTCTTTTTTACCTCCAGCACGTAGCCATTGGCACGCTCCATTTAATAGGGTAAAGGCATTTTGTTGTTCAATTTGTGTAGTTAAAAAAGGAATAATGTTTTCCGCGTTTAAATTATATTTCTCGATCATAAAGCGCTATTCAGTTACATAAAAAATAGAAGTAGCTATGGTTAAAGCCATAGCTGAGAGAAAACAAAATAACATATTCAGCGCTTAATGAAAAATTAGGCAACGATCAAACAAGCCGTTATGCTGCCGACAAGCATAAAAGTGCGGTCGATTTTTTAGAAATTTTGATGTGTAGAAATCAGTAGGATGGGCAACCTATCATCTAGTATGTTCTTAATTTATCAGTATGCTAAAACCCATCCTGCTTTACATTATAATGGAAAAAGGGCGGATTGAGATAACCGCCCTAGAATCACAGAATAAACATAACAAGTAGAAAGGATAATGAAAGAAGTTACCCTTTTACACCACCAGCAGTTAATCCACTAACTAACCAACGTTGTGCCAATAAAAATACCACTGTAATTGGAATAGCTGACAATACTGCTGCGGCAGCAAAATCACCCCATAAATAGTTTTGTGGATATAAATATTGCTGCATACCAACGGCTAGTGTATAACTATTCACATCACGTAACAGTAATGAAGCAACAGGCACTTCAGTAATTGCCGCAATAAACGAGAGAATAAATACCACCGCTAAAATAGGTACAGAAAGCGGTAATAAAATCAAACGGAATGCCTGCCATGGCGTCGCACCATCTAGTGATGCCGCTTCTTCCAATGAGCCATCAATAGTTTCAAAATAACCTTTAATTGTCCAAACATGTAACGCAATGCCACCTAAATAAGCAAATACTACACCCGCATGGGTATTTAAACCTAAGAAAGGAACATATTGCCCTAAACGATCAAACAACGCATACAATGCCACTAAAGACAGTACTGCTGGGAACATTTGGAAAATTAACATGCCTTGTAAAATCGTCTTTTTACCTTTGAATTTCATCCGTGCAAATGCGTACGCACAAGTGGTTGAAAGCGTCACAATACCAATCGAGGTCACTGTCGCCACTTTCACTGAATTCCATAACCATAATAAAACAGGAAATGGCGGCGGGGTGACACTGCCATCAGGGTGAACCACATCAAACCCCAACGCTAATTTCCAATGTTCCCATGAAATTTCACTTGGAATAATTTCACCAATCGCTAAATTACCGGGACGCAAAGAAATGCCGATCACCATCAGCAATGGAAACATAATTAACGAAATAAATAGGATTAATAATAAGTGCGTACCAAATAAGCGATAACGCATTGATTTAGGTTGAACTATAGCCATAAATTCGTCCCTCTTAATCTAATTTAAGTTTAGTGGCTTTTAAATTGAGCAAGGCTAAACCACCTACTAATAAGAAGATAATCGTTGCAATTGCCGCAGCTAAACCAAAATCTTGTGAACCACTTCCTTCAAACGCAATACGATAAGTATAGCTCACTAATAAATCGGTATAACCCGCAGGTGTAGTGGTGCCGATCATATCTGGGCGACCATTGGTCAATAATTGAATTAGCACAAAATTATTAAAGTTGAATGCGAATGAAGCGATCATCAATGGTGTTAATGGTTTTAGCAATAATGGGAAAGTAATTCGACTAAAGTTTTGCCATGTTGAGGCACCATCCATTGCAGAGGCTTCATATAAATCTTGTGGAATCGCTTTTAATAATCCCATACATAAAATCATCATATAAGGATAACCAAGCCATGTATTTACAATTAAAATCATGCTTTTCGCTAAGAAAGGATCATTAAACCATTCTGGTCGAATACCAAATAGCTGATTAAGAATTAAATTGATCTCACCAAAACTTTGGTTAAATAACCCCTTAAATACCAGAATGGAAATAAAAGAAGGGACAGCATAAGGCAAAATTAATAATAGGCGGTAAATCCCTTTACCTTTTAATGCTTCCCATTGCACAACGCAAGCTAACACCATACCTAAAATGACAGTGAAAATAACCGTCAGTACAGAAAATATTACAGTCCAAATAAAAATTTGAATGAAAGGTTTTTGAATGCCCTCGTCAGTAAAAATTTTCACAAAGTTAGTAAAACCTGTTGATACGGTAAAACCCGGTTCTAAGGTTTCACTGAGCCAATTGCCTTGTGTATCAACCAATTGAAAGAAACCCGTATCATGATTTGCACGATAGATTTTACCTGTTTCATTATTGGTTAACTGTTGTAAGTTTGCTTCATAATGATAACGTGGTTTTTGCTCAGAAAATTGGCGTAATGAACTCATCGTTAAGCTTTTACCATCAGGCAATATGATCTGCATTGCTTGAAGTGCACTACGATTTTGAGTAATTATTTTTAATGGTGCTGGCGTACCTGTCGGAGCGACCCCTTCTGTGACGTGAATTTCGGTATCGCTGAATTGAGTTGGCGCTGAAATAAAAATTTGATCTGTATTTTTATTATGTAGCACAATTTGCCACTGTTCGCCTTGTGGATAAAGCTTAAAGTCAAACTTATCGCCGGCAAAATAACGTTGCTCTGATAACACACTCAATGCACGTTCAAAAGCCAATTGGTTAGTCCCACTGTAATTTGTAAATGCAATAGCAATTGTCGCAACCAGCGGAAATAAAATAAAGATAATCATCCCAGTAATACCAGGATAAACATAACGCCATGCATAGACTTTTTTGCTAGTGAAAACATATACGCCTGAGGTTAAAATCACCAAAGTTAACAGAGCAAATAAATATTCACCTTGCGAATACATTAATACCACTAAATATAAATCGAGGAGCAATACAATCCCTGCAACGATCCATTTAAGCCATGACGATTGTGTGTTGGATTTCGCATGATGGGTTACCATAAAAGCACCTATTTTCATTCTGTGGGTATAACATTAATACACCCAAATCAAAATTATCTAGAAAATTGGGCAAAGGGCAGACTCATAGACCTGCCCTTACCAAAGTAGATTATTGTTTTTGGATACGGCTATGTGCATCATCTAATGCCGCTTTCACGCTTTGACGTTGATTAACAGCATTAATAATT
This sequence comes from Pasteurella oralis, assembly GCF_042681465.1. Lineage (NCBI taxonomy): Bacteria > Pseudomonadati > Pseudomonadota > Gammaproteobacteria > Pasteurellales > Pasteurellaceae > Pasteurella > Pasteurella oralis. The sequence goes on along the minus strand of NZ_JBHUFP010000001.1, from coordinate 39,462 downwards.
GCACTACGCTCTGCATACCAGAATGCTGACATTTGTGGAATATTTGGCATGATTTCACCCTTTTCCGCATTCATCATTGTTGCCGCAATACGAGGATCTTGCGCTAATTTTTGTTGGAATGATTTTAATGCTACTGCACCTAATGGTTTATCTTTATTAACCATATCTAAGCCATCATCAGTTAACAAATAGTTTTCTAAGAACTCAACAGCTAAGTCTTTATTTGGGCTAGCTGCATTAATACCGGCACTTAATACACCAACAAATGGTTTAGATGGATTTCCATTTAACGTTGGTAATACTGCTACACCATAGTTAATGCCACTTTTTTCAATGTTGCCCCAAGACCAAGGACCATTAATCGTTAACGCTGTTTGCCCTTTATTAAATGCGGCTTCTGCAATAGAGTAGTCCATATCTGGATTAATTTCTTTTGCTTTAACCATATCAACGACAAATTGTAACCCTTTTTGTGATCCTTCATTATTCACACCAATATCATTTGCATCATATTGACCATTCGCATATTTAAAGGCATAGCCACCATTTGATGCAACAACAGGCCATGTAAAGTAAGGTTCTGCCAAGTTCCACATAATGGCACTCTTACCTTCTTTTTTAAATTTCTTATCTAGTTCTTTAATTTCTTCCCAAGATTTTGGTGGCGTTGGAAGTAAATCTTTATTGTAAATTAATGATAAAGATTCAATTGCAACTGGATAACCAATTAACTTGCCATTGTATGTTTCTGCATCCCAAGCAAAATCAACAAATTTTTGCTTAAATTCATTACTTGGATGTAATTCTGCTAATAAACCTGATTGCGCATAACCACCAAAACGGTCATGTGCCCAAAAAATAATATCAGGACCATCACCCGTTGATGCCACTTGTGGATATTTTTCTTCTAATTTATCTGGATGTTCTACTAATACTTGCACACCCGTATCTGCTTCAAATTTCTTTCCTACTTCAGCTAGACCGTTATAGCCCTTATCACCATTAATCCAAATAACCAGTTTACCCTCTGTCATTTTTGCCATCACAGATGAAGAAAGAACCAAACCAGCTACCGCAGTGAGTGTAAATTTTACAAAATTATTTTTCATAGCATTGCTCCTGAATCTTGAGAGATAATGTTGATAAGTAGAAAGATAACAAAACCTTTTTTGGTGTAGCATAGAATGAAGTGAAAGCCCCCATTATTCATCATCCCCCTCTCTACGCCCCTACTTGCCATAATGTGATCTTATTAATAATTTAGTCAAAAGTGTGATAGGGATCATATAAATTTAATGGAGAAATGAGATCAAAATCACAAAAAAGCCACAAAAATACTTCAGTTAAAAAGTTCTTTGTTATAAAGAGCAAATTTTTGCTAATCCTTAAAAATTTCTTTTTAGGATGATTTTTTTCAATACAAAGTTATTCAGTATATCGTCACGACTGAGGATAGCGTGAATAACGCGCATAAATGAGATAACAACGAGGTAAATATGTCAAATGTATCACTACGCAACGTCTGTAAATCTTACGGCGATGTTCACATATCCAAAGATATTAATTTAGAAATTAACGAAGGTGAATTTGTCGTTTTTGTTGGTCCATCTGGTTGTGGCAAATCCACTCTGTTACGCATGATTGCAGGCTTAGAAGACATTACCTCTGGTGAATTATATATTGGCGACACCTTAATGAATGATGTACCACCTTCTAAACGTGGTGTGGGTATGGTATTCCAATCTTATGCTCTTTATCCTCACTTAGATGTTGCAGAAAACATGTGTTTTGGTCTAAAACTTGCGGGCATCAATAAAACAGTACGCGATCAAAAAGTAAACCAAGTCGCCGAAATTCTACAACTAGCGCATTTATTAGATCGTAAACCCAAAGCCCTTTCTGGCGGTCAACGTCAACGTGTGGCGATTGGTCGTACATTAGTTTCACAACCTGAAGTATTCCTACTCGATGAACCTTTATCAAATCTCGATGCAGCTTTACGTGTCCAAATGCGAGTAGAAATTTCTAAATTGCATAAAAAATTAAACCGCACAATGATTTATGTCACCCATGATCAAATTGAAGCAATGACTTTAGCAGACAAAATCGTAGTATTAAAAGCGGGTGGTATTGCCCAAGTCGGTAAACCCTTAGAACTATATCATTACCCTGCAAACCGCTTTGTGGCAGGTTTTATTGGTTCACCCAAAATGAATTTCCTTCCCGTTAGAGTAACCGCAGTCGAAAAAGAACGCGTACAAATTGAATTGCCAGATGCAAATCATCATAACTTCTGGATTCCTGTGGCAGGTGATGGTGTAAAAGTTGGTGATAACTTATCACTTGGTATTCGCCCTGAACATTTAATTCCATCAGATAAAGCAGAAGTCACCTTACGCGGTATTGTTCAAGTAGTAGAACTACTTGGCAACGAAACCCAAATTCATCTTGAAATTCCAGAAATTAAACAGCCTACTTTAGTGTATCGTCAAAATGACATTGTGCTCGCTAAAGAAGAACAAATCATGGATATCGGCATTGTGCCTGAGCGCTGCCACTTATTTAAAGAAGATGGCACTGCTTGCCAACGTTTATTTAGAGAAATTGGCGTTTAATATTCTTGCCGAGCCTGTAACGCTGGGAACAACACAATGACAAGGATTTTTGGTGTTTATTGTATTACCAAGCACCATTAGCTCTAACAATATCAATAAGATATTGAACAATCATATTTATTTGGTAAAAAGAGGTCAGTTATGAATAGTAAAAAGACACTACTTGCCTTAGCAGTAACAGGCGCATTATTTGCAACACAAGCTGTTGCAGTTGATTTCCATGGCTATGCACGTTCAGGTATTGGTTGGACATCAGGTGGTGGTGAACAAAGTGCATTCAAAGCAACTGGTGCACCAGCAAAATATCGTTTAGGTAATGAAAACGAAACTTATGCAGAATTCAAATTAGGTCAAGAACTATTTAAAGATAGTGAAAAGACGATTTATTTAGATTCTAACGTCGCTTACGGCGGAATCTTACAACAAAATGACTGGGAAGATACAGCGCCAGCATTACGTGAAATTAATGTTCAATTTAAAAACTTCGCTGATAGCTTACCGGGCGCGACATTATGGGCAGGTAAACGTTTCTATCAACGCCATGATGTCCATATGAACGATTTCTACTACTGGGATATTTCGGGTCCTGGTGCTGGGGTAGAAAATATTGATCTTGGCTTTGGTAAACTCTCTTTAGCAATAACACGCAACACTGAAGGTAATGGTGCATATAGCTGGCGATATGATACTGTAACAAAAAAATACGTTCGCTCAGATAAAGACCAAAAAGTATACAATGATGTTTTTGACATCCGTTTAGCGGGCATCAAAACCAATCAAGATGGTTCTTTAGAACTTGGTTTTGACTATGCTAATGCACACGTTAAAGATGGTTTCACTTTTGAAGATGATGCAACTAAAAATGGTTTCATGTTAACCGCCGAACATACTCAAGGTAACTTTTTTGGTGGATTTAATAAATTCACTGTTCAATTTGCTAAAGATTCAATGGCAGCAGATTGGAACGTAGGTCATGCAAAAGGCAGTTTAACGAATAACCGCGGAAAAATGCTTCGTTTAATCAATCAAGGTGTTGTTCAATTGAGTGATAAAGTCGAAGTCATGCATGCACTCATTTTCCAAAAAACGGATCTTGATAATAAACAAGGAAATACTTGGTACTCCGCAGGTATTCGCCCAATGTATAAATGGAATAATACGATGAGTACCTTAATGGAATTAGGTTATGACCGTGTTAAAGATCAAGCTACAGGTAAGAAAAACGACCTCACTAAAGTGACTCTTGCTCAACAATGGCAAGCTGGTAGCAGCATTTGGGCACGTCCAGCAATTCGTGTCTTTGGTACTTACGCACACTGGAATGATAAATTTGGTGATCGCGTAACCGATCCACACAAATTTGGTAAAGCCAAAGATGGTGAGTTCATCTACGGCGTTCAATTTGAAGCTTGGTGGTAATCGCCACATTGGTTAAATAAAACCTAAAAAAGATGGCATAGGGAAGTTCCTTGTGCCATCGACTAATCTAATTTAATTCGTTGATTGCGAGGTTAATATGAAAAAAATCTTATTTGCGACCGCACTTTTGGTTACAGCAAGTTTCAGTTATGCCAATCCTGTTCATATTAATTCACAAGCACTTTCACAACTGCAATGGCAAGATGTGCCTTATTCACAATCAGTAAAAACTCAATTATCAACACAACAAAACCAAGCCTTTACCACGCATTTTGCAGGTACAGAAAGTCCTGTTGCGGCTTATCGTATCCCTGCAAATCAAGGCACATTGACGATTGAAATCACCAGTCCGGTAATAGATAAACAACTATTTGTGCCAAGTGCGGTCATTTTAGATGGGAAATTCAATATTGCCGCCACTTATCCTTCTTCTACTTTCACATTCCAAGAAGAACGCGGTTTAAAACCAAATCGCTTAGAAGCTGAATTAAGTTTAACGCCAGTAGCTGGACAAGATTATATTTATTTACTGATCTATACAACTGCACAAGATTTAAGCAAAACTACGATGATGCCACATCCTGCTAAAGTGTTTGCTAAAGCGACAGGAAAACAACCACCCGCCATTCCTGATATTGAAGTTACACATAGTCGTCAAGGTGAGATTATCGTCAACGTCACTCATTCACAAGGTACACAATTTATTGGCTTACCCAACACATTATTTGAGAAAAAACCAGCAACGCCAGTAGGTAAAGTACAACCAATTATGCCGCCAGCTCAAGCGGTGACAACGCCAGTAGATAAAGAGACCGAAGCCTATTTTAATCAAGCAGTGAAAAACGCGTTAAAACAAAATGATATTAATCGCGCATTGAATTTAGTTAATGAAGCAGAAAAACTCGGTTTGACCGCCCCACGCAAGATTTTCTTACAACAAGTTTCCTCTAAATAAAAATCATATAAATGTCTTTTTCATTATGAGTTTTCGCCACAGTTATCTGTGGCTTTTTTTATTCACGCTACCCAACTAGTCACAAAAACATTAGAATGATTTTATTTAAGTGATTATTGTTTAAGGAACGAAAAATGCACCTCATACAATCCCTCACCAATACGGCAAAAAACTTGACAGGCAAGTATCCTTTAGCTGTGTTATTTGTTTTAGTCAGCACTTCATGTATTCCTTTTATCCAAGATGACAACATTTCCTCTTATGCCATCTTGATTCTATTATTGCCGATTTATTTTTCGACAGCATTAATGTTGCAAAAAGTCAAATATGCTCATTGGATCACAATAAGTTACACCATTGTAATCACCTTAGCTTTTTATTTTGCTGAACGTGATATTTATGATAACCATGCCTATTGGGGATTATTGCTTATCCACTTTTTGCTATTTATTACTTATCCACTTGCGAAAGATAATCAACACTTTATCTACGATACAATATCTCGTTTTGCACAACTTATTCTGTCTATTGCCGTTGCATGCATTATTTGTCTTTCTGTACTACTCATTTTTACCAGCATTGAATATCTATTTAATCTAAATATTTTGACATCCTATGTAGTACCTAAAACGATTCTATTTACCACTTTTTTCTTCACGCCCATTTTATTTCTTATTTTTGAACAACGTTTAGCAAATAATTTCCAAAATGAACGTTTTCACTATGTCATTGAACTGGTGATTAACTTTATTTTCTCACCTGTTGTCATCATTTATACCTTCCTTGTGTATCTTTATTTAGCGAAAATTCTCCTTCATTTTGAGTTACCACAAGGCGGAGTAGCCTACATCATTATGCCTTACATCGCGCTAGGTCTATTGTGCAATGCGCTACGTTTATTATTAACTGAACCTAAATGGACATGGTTCTATCGCTATTTCAGCTATCTTTCTATTGCACCATTGATTTTACTGTGGTTAGGTATCAACGAACGTATTACCACTTATGGCCTAACTGAAACAAGAGTCTTCTTAGTCATGATTGCCAGCGTCATTACGTTGTTTGTCTTATGCTGCATGAGCCAGCGATGGTTACAATATCGCTTATTTACACTAACCACTTGTGCCGTTATTTTCGCTGGTATGATACTTACCTCACCTTATCAGCTAGCCCAACAAAATCAACTTGCGCGCTTTGAACGACTGTTAACCGAACTTAATGTTCTCGATAAAAATGAGAAAATTAGCACCCAAATTTTTGAGAAAAATTTTGCGAAACAGCTAAGCAGTGAGCAAGCTGCAAAATACAAACTATTAGATGATATTATTGAGCGTTATATTAAAACTAACCCACAGGCAATCACGAAATATGGTAAAGAAAATCTTGATTTCTTATCTGGTTTTTACTACAACCAAATTGTCTACAATAATAATTACCAAGATAAATATGCTTCTATTAGCTTTTATGCTTATGACGCAAACAGAAACTATAAACAAGCCATTGATATTCAGCCTTATCAAAAACTCTATCTGATCAACAGTTATATTGATACAAAAACACAAGATGAAGTATCAGAACAAGATAAATCTCAATTATTCCAACGTCACTTTGCGTTTATCGATGAAGATTCTGGTTATCAATATAACTTCAGTGAAAGTTACTTTGCAGAGGTATTTAAGTCAGCAGGATTAGACATTCACCAAAAATACCAACAAGAGGAATTGCTTCCTTTAGCTGAAAAACTTACTAAAGTGCCAACGGAAGAAGGCGGGCTATTAATTTTCCGTGATATTGATTTTAAATACGAAATACATGGTGATATCAAAGGCTATGTTTATCAAGGCGGCTATATCGAATTCTACCTCGCCCCTTAACAACACGAAAAAGTGCGGTCAGTTTTGACGAGTTTTTTGCATTCAGACAAGCTGCACTTTCTCTTCCTATTCTCGCAAGTATCCAAACTCGCATCTAACCTAAAAAAAGCGGTATGTCAAAATTTACTCAAAACATACCGCACTTTTTATCTAATCAGGTCCAATCTTCATAACTTTGATAGTGCTCATCTCTGACGTACTTTAACGAAAAAATGAAAAACGCACTCGTATAAACACGAGCGCGAACTCAATCGACGATATAACATCATCTTACACAAAAAACGGTCAATTCCTCAAAGTGTAAAACTTTTTCAAAATTGACCGCACTTTTATCTCGCTAAGTCCATTCTTCATAGCCATCTTCCCAAATCCATACTGCACCTGCTGGGGCATATACATGCCACCATATATTATCAATATCATATTCCATTTCATTTTCATCATAATGATCTGGCCAAGCTTGACAAAATAAATCAATCTGTTCTTCAATCGACCCTTCGAGGAATTTGCCTTTAGTCGCTAACTTGAGTTCCCCTGTTTTCATTAAATCTGTCATCAATTCTAAAAACATTTCTTTGATTTCAGGTTTATCTCTTATATCTCCATAACACACCTGAAAACTAGCAAATAAACCATCTAACGCAAGCCCCCTATTGTTTTCAACTACTCTCTTATATTGCGCTTCTGACATTTTTTCTAACATATATTTCTCCTCAATCTATTGAAATTTTAGCTCAAATTGTTCTTTATCCCATAACCTAGCATTATCAGATTGTTTTTTAATATTAATATCAATCGTCCACCTAGCTTTACTTTCAGTATCAGAATTTGAAAAATTTCTTAAATTAATACTAGCGCCTTTCAATTTTCCTTCTGTAGGTTGTATAACATCCCTTGATCGCCAGAAATAGAGGTCTTATTCGGCATTATCCGTACATCTAGTAATTTATCTACCCCTGCAATTTTTTTGCCGCCTTTGATAGCGCTCATCTCTGACGAGTGTTTTAACAACAAATGAAAAACGCACTCGTGTAAACACGAGCGCGAACTCAATCGACGATATAACATCATCTTACACAAAGAAAGGGGCAATTCCTCAAAGTGTAAAACTTTTTCAAAATTGACCGCACTTTTATCTCGCTAAGTCCAATCTTCATAACCATCTTCCCAAATCCACACTGCGCCTGCTGGCGCATAAGTAATCCACCATAAATGATCAATATCATATTCCAATTCCTTATCATCATAATGATCTGGCCAGGCTTGGCGAAATAAATCAATCTGTTCTTCAATCGACCCTTCGAGGAATTTGCCTCGTATTGCAAATTTCAATTCGCCGTCATGCATTAATTCTGCAACAAAAGAAAGAAATAATTCTTTTGTTTCATCTGAATCTTTTACTGAACCAAAATAATCTTCAAATTCCGCTAATAATGCGAAAAGAGGTAATCCTTTAGATTTTTCCAATATTTTCTTTTTCATATTAGGATTCATATTCCTTCTCCACTATAGTTATTGAAACTTTAACTCTATTGATTTTCCCCCTTTGATAGCGCTCATCTCTGACGAGTGTTTTAACAACAAATGAAAAACGCACTCGTGTAAACACAAGCGCGAACTCAATCGACGATATAACATCATCTTACACAAAAAAACGGTCAATTCCTCAAAGCGTAAAACTTTTTCAAAATTAACCGCACTTTTATCTCGCTAAGTCCATTCTTCATAGCCATCTTCGCAAATCCACACTGCGCCTGCAGGGGCATAAGTAATCCACCATGTATTATCAATATCATATTCCATTTCATTTTCATCATAATGATCTGGCCAAGCTTGGCGAAATAAATCAATCTGTTCTTCAATCGACCCTTCGAGGAATTTACCGTTAGTCGCTAACTTGAGTTCCCCTGTTTTCATTAAATCTGCCATCAATTCTAAAAACATTTCTTTGATTTCAGGTTTATCTCTTATATCTCCATAACACACCTGAAAACTGGAAAACATACCAATTAATGTAAGTCCTCGATTATTTTCAATCACTCGTTTATATTGTGTTTCTGACATTTTTTCTAACATATATTTCTCCTCAATCTATTGAAATTTTAGTTCAAATTGTTCTTTATCCCATAACCTAGCATTATCAGATTGTTTTTTAATATTAATATCAATCGTCCACCTAGCTTTACTTTCAGTATCAGAATTTGAAAAATTTCTTAAATTAATACTAGCGCCTTTCAATTTTCCTTCTGTAGGTTGTATAACATATAACATCCCTTGATCGCCAGAAATAGAGGTCTTATTCGGCATTATCCGTACATCTGGTAATTTATCTACCCCTGCAATTTGTTTTGCCAATTCAAAAATTTGTGTTGTATTTAGTCCTTGATAGACTGAGGCAAATCGGCTCACTTCTTGAACAGGTGTAAACACTTTACCATCCATTGTTAAAACCAAATCTTTATGTTTGAAATCAGGTTTATTAATTTGGTGAGTCAAGCTTTCAACACGTAACTCATGTAACTTTTGCTGGCTTGGTAGGTAAATTTTATTAATCTTTATTTTAGTAAGTGCTTGGCTATTATTTTTAGCTTTACCCATATTTAATGCAAATGCAGCAAGATATTCTACATTTAACTTACGCGATGCAGCTTTTTTAGCCTGCTCATCCGAAAAACCAAACGCTTTAAAACTTTCTATATAACCATTATAAATATTTCTTAATGCTACTGAATCAGCATCTGTATAAGACAATAAATCCGTTATATCCACATAACCTGGCTGATGTTCTCTAGGATGATAGATTGTCAATGGAATATAACTTTTTAATGCAGCAAATGCTTTACTACGTTCAATTGAACAAGCCTCACTAGATACATTTTCACAAGCAGCAATTAATCGGTTATTCGATTCCAAATCTTCAATAGCCAATACAAATAATCTTGTTTGTTCTTCATCAGATAACTCGCGTTTGCCCGATTCATAAATTAATCGTTGTTTTTCTCTTTCTTTCTCTGAAGTAAGATAATTATTTTTTACTGCAATTGTTGCAGTATCAACAGTCATATTTACATCTGCATTAGTTAATGCAGCGATACTCCCAACGATCAATTTTGTTTTATTTAAAATAGAACGCTTTTCATCGAAAGTTAACTCACTTGCACCATTGGCTTTCAATATTTGGTTACCAAGAATTTCTGCAACAATCTCCCCAACAGCTGCCCCCATTGCCCCATCAGAGCAACGTCCTTTTTGCGCGCTTGCAGCTGCACAACTTGTGACAGCGTGAGCGAGTTTATGCGCGACTTGGCGATACCAAACTTGCTCATTACCCACTGTAATTCCCTTAATATGCTGGGCAAGCTCTCCGTGTAAAGTTTGCGCCAAAGCAGCGATAATTGAGCTTTCTAAACTGTCTGACAAACTGTCACCGTTAATCGCAGTATGTACCACAGCGGATGTACCAGCATTAATCAAACTCTCGGTTAAACGATCGCTAAATTGGCTAGCTTCTGTTACTTCTGCTAACCCCACCGCACCTAATACTTGATGAGCAACGCCGGCTGTCACAACTGAAGTGGCTAAATTTTTCACTGTGCGACTACGACCTAAATCTTTTAAAGCGCGTCCTACATCGCCTTTATTGTTGACCACAGCAATCGCTGCTTGACTGGCTAAGGAAGCTACTGCTGCATTTGCCATTGCTGCAGAAACCGTCCCTTTCGCAGCGCCAATTAACGCAGCACCGGCCCCTGCTGCACCAGCCCCAGCCGTGACAACAGCAACAGCAATTGCAATCAATGCCGCTGCGGCACCAGTTAAGCCCTCATGCTCATATTCCCATTTATCATAAGCTAGCGCTACTTGGTTCCAGTTTACATTTCCATTGCTTTTTAGTTCTTTTAAGTATGCATATTCAGGTTTTTGAATCAATTTTTCTAATTCAGTTTTTAAATCGCCCTCTGGAATATCAGCAATAATGCCATTTGGTGCATCAAAAATTGGTTTTTCACCTTTAAAAGAAGGTAAAATCAAGCTTTCTACTAATTCACCTTTTCCTGCCATTTTTTGCCAGACTAATGAACTTGATTCATAAGTTTCTTCAGTTTGAATCGTAGTTTTAATCCCTTTTAGAATTAATTTGGCATTTTCACGCGCTTTTTCACCAACACCAACGCGAATTTTTGCGCCAGTTAAGGTATTCTCAAACTGAGTACCCTGTAATAAAGTATCCCAACCCGAAGTTAAATTTGTACTCTGTGCTACTAAACGAGAAGGTAATGCCGTTTTCATTGACTGGGTACTAGAACGATCTGACTTGTTATAACGAATACCTAAAAATTTAGACCGTTTATGACTTTCTAGTTTGTTATAGTGAATTTCATCTACAGCATATAAATTCAGCCCTTGTCCTGCCGTGATGTCAATTGTGCCTTTTGGTGCATCAAATAAAGTAGCATAAGCATTCAAATTACCACCAGCCTGAATATCAATTCCTTTTGCTGCTGCTAAAATTGTTGGATCTGCTTTAGCATGGCGGTGTTCTTTAATTTCAGTAACATACTTACGTTTATACCATTTACCCGTTTTATAACTGTGCTTATCATAAGTATAAAGTTCGCCTTGCCCTGATGTTAAATCAATATCTTGGTAAGCTTGTAAATTGATTTTTCCTTCATCAGAAGAAAGGTGAGAAGCACCAATTGTTAACATACCATTTTGTGCTGTAGTGGAAATATTGACTCCTGCTTTGCCACTAATAACCGTTGGGTTATTAAAAATTCCATAGGCATAGTGATTGCCACCACCATATTCATAGGAATCAAATACACCATTAATATTAATCGAAGTTAAAGGAGAGTTTTCTTGTTGTGGTAATAAGCCTACTGCATGAATATTAATCGTTTGATCTGCATTTAATTTTGCACCTTCAATATTAATCCCTTGCTCAGAAAAAATATTGATATTTTTGCCTATTAGTTCTGCAAAAGAATATTCTTGTCCATAAAGGTGCTTATCCATCAACCATAACATTTTTTCCAATGCTATTTTACTTTGATATAAAGGTAGCCAAAAATCATAAAATCTCTTTAAACGATTTTTCGCTAAATTAATTTCATGCTCCATGTCTTCCAATGTAATGTTACTTGGATCATATTGAGGAAATAATTCAGAGATAACCTCTTCTCCACCAACAAGAAAAAGTTGCTTAATATCACCAACATCTTCAACTGCGCTTAATAAATTTTCTGAATGTATATAAATAGGCTCTTGCTCTAATAGATTTAACTTATTAGATATCTTAGTAATTTCCACTAAGATATCTTTTTTTCTTTCCTTTAATTTATCAGATAAAACTTCTGAAAAAATAAATCTACCACCATTTATAAATAGAGAATCTTTATTAGATATTAATGAAATATCTCCATTAGTATTTAACTTAGCAGAATTAATTTCTATTTTAGATGCTAATAATTTTATTTCATTTTTTGCATTCAAAAAAACTGAATATTCAAATGATTTATTATTCTTATTCTCAAACAAAGTATCTAATTGAATCTTGCCATTTTGACTACGTAAGAAAAGATCATTATCTGCGCTTACTGAAGTATCATTTGCTAAATGAATATCATTTTTACTTAATAATGATACATTGCCTTTACCACTGGTTAACTGGCTTTCTGTAATCTCAATATTGGCTTTACTATTTAGCAATACTCCCGTACCTACGTTTTTATCTGTTTGTTGCACCTTAGTATTAGCTAGTTTTACTTTACCTGACGCGCTTAAAATGACCTGATTTTTACCTTCAATCTTGCCCTTAGTGGATACAATATCTTGATTTTTACCCACTGTTTCTAATACTAAAATAGATTTGTCACTATCGTGCTGAGCAAGCATATCCCCCACATTTTCAATTCGCCCTGAGGAAGTAACAACCAATCGATTATTTGCTTTTAATTGCCCAGAGTTTTTAACTCCCACACCATTTTCATTCGCAATTAAATGAATACTGTTAGCATAAATTCCTCCAAGCTCAGCAATATCAATAGCTACCTCAGATGTTGATGTTCCCTCTCTTTTTTCTAACACTTGACCAGAAACATAATCTACTTTTTGATTACCTGTTGAAATACCAATTTGATTAGCCTGCAATGCCCCCTGTACTTCTACAGCTCGAGCAAGAATTTCGGTGTAATCTGTTTCGCGGTTATCAAAACCTTTGCTACCAATAGAAACTGTACCTTGCTGCATATCAATTGCTTGTACAGCACCATTTTTGACTTCAATCTGCCCTGTTGTTAAAGTAGAACGCCCAACATTTTTAAAGCCACCACCATTAACCTGAATACCCGATGGATTAGCAATAATCACATCAGCTTTATCACCAATCACACTGACTATGCCTTCTAATTTACTTGGGCTATTAGAACGCACTTCATTTAAAATAACTTTGGCTGTACCTTTGGCTAAATGTGGATTACTCGTACGATGGTTATTTAAAGTTGCACCATGTGTATCCACATCAAATTGCGTATAACGGTTATGACTTAAACCATTAGCATTCGGTGTTTGAATATTAATTAATGGATTGCCTTGTCCATCTTTTAAAATAATAGGTTGTTGATTTTGTGGTGCTTGATTATCCGCAATAATATTGGCATAACTGGGAACAATGGATTGAAAGAGAAAACTGGTAATAAGACAAGTCGTTTTGAGTTGGTGGGAAAAAGAGCAATTGAGTTGTGATTTTTTTCTCACATAACATTGTGGTTTACGCTTTTGTACATTTTTATTACCAGTATGATTTAATTTACTCATGCCAATATCTCCTTAATCATTAAAATAAATTAATAACGATAACTTAAATTCAACCCATAAGTAGTTGTTGCTGTACGGAAATCTGTTGGTTTATCGCAAGGTTTTGCCAAAGAAAATTGATATTGTAATTGCCCATTGAATAACAAAAAATGTCCAGCAACACCAATAACTGCACCAACTAATTTTTGTTCAGGCAGTCCTTGCGTACTACGCCCAGATACACGCCCAACATCAACACCAAAATAAATACGATGATGATCTAAATAATGCCAATTAACGTTATTTTGCCAATACCAACCTTTTTCACCAGCTAAACTACGTTCACCATCAAATCCTCTGACAGTATAACGCCCGCCAATAGACAATTTATCCTGTGGAATTAATGGTGTTTTATTCCATTGCAACGCTAAACTACTGTCTAGCGAAAAAGGTTGTTTAAACAATTGAAAAGGGATGGCAATATCTAATGCTGCATTAATTATCTTCATACGGGAGGTGCCTGGAATAGCATCATGTTCATCATTAAATTCTTCTGGGGCGGGTTGACTATTAAATAGCCCTGTACCACGTTTATAACTCACATTAGCATTAATTATTGCTCTACCTAATTGCATATGATGAGCTAAATTAGCTTCCCAACCGCCCATTTGTCTGCGCTGTACTTCAATTTCTGCGTCATCAATATATTTATACATTCTTAAACGCCATAACTTCATGCCTAAAGTCGTTTTATGTTGTTTATGACGAAAAATCAGACGGCTTAAATTCATATTAGTATTATAGGTTTTACCACTATAATCGTAGTTAATATAATAACCTTCAGTGGCTTCATTATAGGTATGATAACTATGATTAATTGACCATAACCAATAACCAAATGGCACTGAATAATGCAGGCTATAACCTTGTGTACCACTGTCTGTTTTTTTACCAAAACGATCAACATAACTGACTTTATGATGACCTAAGTCTTGGTTATATGCTGCATAAACAAGATCGTTCATCCCAAGTAAGTTATTAAGTTGTAAGCTAATATTGCCTTGGTATTTTCCCGTGGTTTTACTTCCCGCATCATTTATTCCTAAGGTTAAAAACCAACTTTTTGATTGAGAACGCTCAACAATGACATTGCTTTCTCCCAGCATATCAGTAGCAGGTTCAATCCGAATAGTCGCTTCTACGCCAGATAAACGGCGTAAATTTTCAAGCCCTTGCTCTAGCTCAGATAAAGTCAGAATCTTTTGTCGATTCACGGGAAAAGTCGCATATTGACCTAATGTATTTAATTGTGCACCGTTTTGATTAAATTTAAGTTTACTAATATAACCTGGCTCTATTGAAAAACGCAGCGTACCTGTTGTTAAATCTTGTGGTGTAATATAAAGCTGGGTAGTGACAAGCCCTTCATCAATCACTATATTTTGTGCCAATGTTTGCAAATATTGAATGGATTGAGTACCAAGACACATACCAGATTTAAATTGGGATTTTTTAATTATTTTATTTAATAGAAAAGAAAATTGATCGGCTTTCTCTCCCACAAGATTAAATTGCTGAATAGCAAAACAAGGAGTCTCATGTTGCCCTAATTGAAATATTTCTTGTTTGCTATCTATTTGTGACAGATAAATATCCTGTGTCTTCGATAAGACTTGCTCAAGTTGTTTTTGTTGTTGCTGAATACGAATAGATTCGGCTTGTAAATTGTCAGCAAGAGAAAAATTAGAATAGAGAATGAATAATAAAGGAAAAGTTATTTTTGTAGGAGGTTTAAACAAAAGCATTTCTTATACCATACACAAAGGATTTGTTTATTATTTATAATTCTACAAAAAGTTATAGCTTTTTATTTATACAAAAACAAGAGTTTAAAACTATTTTTAATCAAATTGTGATCGATATCTAATTTCTACAATAACTACAATTATTTTATATTTTATAAAAATAAACCTCCTTAAAAGAGTAAGAACCTTATAAGGAGGTTATTTATTATTTAAATCTAATAATTAAAATGAAGAATTGGGTTGTTGTAAAAAGTCAATTTCTTCAGCACTTGATTGACGTCCTAAAATGGCATTACGGTGTGGGTAACGCCCAAAACGATCAATAATTACTTTATGTTTAATTTCAAAATCCAACAACGCTGGATTAGTAAATTTATCAAACAATTCAACTGCCTTTTGGTGAATATAAGCTGATTCTGAATGCATATAAGGCATTAAAATAAAATGTTTTTCTGATTCACTCAACGACATAAATTCAGGCAATTCAATTGCGGTTTGTGCTAACACTAATGCCATTGTATCTTGTGCAAATGCACGTGGTGTATTGCGATAAAGATTACGTGAAAACTGGTCTAGCACAATAATTTCAGCTAAACGACCTTGAATTGTCGTGCGCCAACTATCTAGTTCACCACGACTACCTTGCTCTAATATTTGAGCAAATTGTGCTCGAATAGCTTGATCAAATTGATCTGATTTAACAAACCAATTTACTTTATTTTCCTCGCTATACCAAAAGTCAAGTACAGCTTGGGCATCAGGATGAATTTTTATCATAATATTTCCTTTTTAAAGGATTTAAATACTACGTTAAATAAGATAGCATTTATTAGATCGTACTTTGTTTAAACATGATTTATATATTACCAGTCAAATAAACCGTACAATCATATTCCGAAACAAGGTGCAGTGTATTTCTGTAAAATTTTGCAAAAACAGACCGCTCTTTATATAACAAAACTTACAAAAAGAATAAGTTAAAATAGTAGCAAGAAAACTTACTCTTGATTAAACATCATAAGTACCCATCACAACTGCTTGATCCAAAATATGCCCCTGCATCGCAAAATGAAGATCATTAAAGCGAAAGCCTGCTTCCAGATCTAATTTGCAATCCAAAGCATACACAATCAATTCATAACGATGTTGACAATTCGGTGGTGCCATTCCACCATAAAAAGAAGCTTCTGCAAGTTCAAATTTACCTAATACACTCGCCCAAGAATTAGCGCCTTGAATGTAATCGGTTGCGGTTTGACTTTCATTCGCTTGTACTGATGTGCGTTCTAAGTTAGCAATTAACCAATGAATCCAAACAAAACCACTTGCTGTAATGGCATCTTTATCTTCTAACACGACTGCAAAAGATTGTGTACCTTTAGGAACATCGCTAATCTCAAAAGGAATTGAATACGTCGGCATACCATTCGGACTAAATTGGCTACCTCGCTTACCATATTTGTCTTCAAATACACCATTTTTAATGGCAGAACTGATTACTTTCATCGTTTCTCCTTACGTTTGTGTTAAACAAGCAGTTTCTACTATAACTAGAATTGATGAAAATTTCGCTAGATTATTTGCTTTTACAAGTAGATTAAAGAGCGATCTGCTTTCTAACATATTGAAAAACAGACCGCTCTTTTACTTTAGATTGAAAATAAAAACTTAATATGACTTACGACATTCTACCATTTTCAATATGAATGACTTGATCGCAAATTGCCATAGTAGACGCACGATGGCTGACTAACACAATCAATTTTTCTGTTTTTACATTCAACAAAGATTGTAAAATAATTGCTTCATTTAAACTGTCTAAATTGCTGGTTGGCTCATCAAGTAAAATGATTGGCGCATTATGTAAAAACGCACGAGCAATGCCAATACGCTGTTTTTCGCCGTCAGATAAATTGTTACCTAATTCGGTGATTTTAGTATCATAACTTTCAGGTAAACTCATAATGAAATCATGAATTGAGGCTTTTTTTGCTGCTTCAATCACTTGTTCTTTGCAAGCAGAACGATTTGCCATCACAATGTTTTCATAAATTGTTTCATTGAAAATGTAAGTTTGCTGGGTGATATAAGCGATATTATCGCGTAAATTCATCGTATTAATTTGAGTTAAATCAGTATTATTAATACGAATATGACCTGTTTGTGGATCATAAAAACGCATGATTAGCTTTAATAGCGTACTTTTTCCGCTACCACTGCGTCCATGAATACCTAAAATATTGCCTTTTTCTAAATATAAATTCACATTCGATAAAATATGTTCATCTTCATAAGCAAAACTGAGATTATTTATTTCAAGTTGAGTGACATCTGATAAATCTTGCCCTTTTATCACCTCTTTTAAATGCGGTTCTTCACTTAATAAACCTAAAACACGTTCACCACTAGCTAAAGTCTGTAATAAGTTATTAGATAAGTTACTTAATGCAATGACTGGACCATAGCTCGACATTAATAAAATTACCGCAATTAATAAACCTGCAAAATTAATTTGTTGCTTATAGAACAAAGTAAGTCCAGTGAATAAAATTAAAATATTAAATACTGAAACGGCAATTTCAGTATAAGAACGAACTTTACCTTCTTGTTGCTTAATTTTTAAGAATGCTTGATCGATCTTTTTACTACGTTGGTGAATACCTGATAAACGTTCTTGTTCATTGCCAAAAAGTTGCAACTCTTTCATACCACGTATGCTATCAAGGAAATAATCATTCATTTCACCGACTAACTCTCGATAAACACGTCCATCTTCACGCGCCATTTTAGTGGTGATAATCGGTAAAATTAAACCGATAGTCAGGTAAGCTAAAAAAGCAATGAAGGTAAACCACAACGAAATATGAGCAAAGATAGCTAATAAGATACCTGAAGTTAAAAATGCAATCATAATTGGCGCAATAGTATGCGCATAGAAAACCTCGAGTAATTCAATGTCATTAGTCACTAAAGAAAGTAATTGTCCTGATTGTTTACCTTGCAGCTTAACAAAAGCCAATTTACGCAATGCAGTAAAAACTTTATCACGCAACAACGCTAATAATTTAAAGGCAATATAATGTCCTGACATTTGTTCGAGGTAACGCAAAATACCTCGTGCTACGGCAAGTACAATAAGTGCAGTCAAAATTTGTGAAAAATCAAGATGGGTTGGGAATTGAAGTAGATTAACTAATCCCATTGCGCCTAATACCATAATGAAAATTGCAGCTAGAAAGCCGAGAACCCCCATCACAATAGTAAAAGTCATGATATGCGCTAATGGTGTAACTAATTTAAGCAAATGCCACATGATGACAAATCCATTTTTACGCATGCTCACCTCCTTGTCTGATATTTTCTAAATTCTTTTGTTGATTAAACATGTCTGCATAAATGCTATTTTGCGCCATTAACTCAAGATGATTGCCTTGCTCTGCTAATTTACCTTGTTGTAACACATAAATTTTATCGGCTTGCACTGCATTGGCTAAGCGATGAGAAATCATTATGATTGTTTTTTCTGCTTTTAATCGTTGAATAAAAGTCAAAATGATTTCTTCGCTTTCTACATCAATATTACTGGTTGCTTCATCAAAAATATATAAATCTGCATCGTGCAACAAAGCTCGAGCCAAAGCTAAACGCTGAATTTGTCCTCCTGATAAATTACTACCGCGGCTTAACAATGGCATATCTAAACCACCATTTTCACGCACAAAGTTAGCGAGATTGACTTGTTCGAGTACAGCGTAAATTTGTTGATCGGTCGCCTTTAAATTGGCCATTAGCATATTTTCACGCAAACTCCCTTTGAAAATATAAGAACTGTGGCTCACTAATGACACATGACGATAGAAAGAATGGCGTTCTAAGGTTTGAATTTCTTGTTGGTTAAATAAAATTTTGCCCTGTTGTGCGCTATAGAAGCCCATCAATAACGATACTAATGTCGATTTACCACAACCACTTTTACCAACAAATACGGTTAATTGCTTCGGTTCAATAGTCAAATTTAAACCGTTAATAGCTAATTTTTCAGGAGAATAAGCAAAGTGTAAATTTTGAATATCTACGCGTACTGAATTCTCTGCTTTAAAATCCACCGCACTTTCATGAGTTTCGATTGGCGTATCTAACAAAGTAAAAATTTTGTCTGAGGCTGCTTTACCATTCATCGCTACATGGAAAAAAGAACCAAGTAAACGTAATGGAATGAAAAATTCTGAGGCGAGTAAGATAAATAAAATCACTCCAAAAATGCTCAAATGATCCGCTTGGAATTGTAATAATGCAGTTAAAATGCCAATTGCTGCACCACCATAAGCAAGTAAATCCATTAAAGAAACAGAATTTAACTGCATAGTAAGAACTTTCATCGTAATGGTACGAAATTTTTCGGCTTCAATATCCATTTGTTTAGCTTTGTAATCATCATCTTGGTAGATTTTTAAAGTAACTAAACCTTGCAAATTATCTAAAAAACTACTACCTAGCCCCACATAAATTGACCAATATTTATGTAACAAGCGTTTGGCTATTTTATTTACTGCAATAATCGACATTGGAATTAACGGTACACAAACTAATAAAATTAAAGCGGTGGGCGCATTAAACCAAACTAAGAAGATAAATAACGTAAGAGGAGCAAGTAGACTATAAAAAAGTTGAGGTAAATAACGTCCAAAATAGATTTCAAGTTGTTCAACTCCTTCAGAGGCGACTTGAATAATAGATGATGTTGATTGTTGATTGACTTGACTCAATGGCATAGCGGCCAATTTTTGAAAAATTAGTGTACGTAACTCATGTTTTACTTTCGTACTTGCTTGATAAGAAGCCTGTACTGATTTTTTACTCGCAAATGCACGTATTGCTAAAGCTACAATCAAATTTATACCAAAACTGACCGCACCTGCTAAAGTTAACGTTTGTTCAAAAGCTTGTTCTAAACAAAGCGCAAAAACGACAGCACTGATAATACCAGCAACTAATACTATCCAATTCCAAAAGACGGTTTTAGCAATCCATTTTTTGCTATCAGATACCGTATTTATCAATCGTTTATCGATCATCATAAAATGTTTGTCCTTAAAAATCTTGGTTCAAATCAAAGTGTGCTATTTTAACATAAATGAGAATTGATTTTATTAAAAATAGCTAAAAAGCCAGCAAGTTTGTTCAAACTTACTGGCTATTCAAACAATAAAATAAGTGAAATTATTCTTTACCTAATTTAGGTATAAGGCTTGCCACTAATGTTGCACTAATAATGACAACAATACCAAACCAAGATAATAACGAAATTGATTCATCTAATAATATAATGGCTAAAAATACACCAAAAATAGGTTCAAGTGCGGTTAATAATCCCGTCAAATTAGTGTGTGTAGCATTGAGTCCCTTATTCCATAGCCAATAAGCAATCCAGCTACAGAAAATAGAAAGATAGAGTAATCCACCAATACCTTGCCAATTCCAATTTACTTGCCAATGTTGTGTTAATATCAATGTAAAAGGTAAACAAGTTATTGCACCTAACACGACTGAAATAGCCGTATAAGCAGGCGCGGTAATCTGCACAATCATCTTTTTAGTCCAACGCAAACTCGCAGAAAAACAAATACCCGCCAATAACACTAAACTACGACCCAGTAGGCTAATTTTACCCGTATCTTCACCGCCAATAATTAACATGGCTACACCCAAAAAAGCAATCATACCAAATAACCAATGATACCAACTGGCTTTATCTTGAAAAAAGAAATGACCAATAAAAACAATCAATAATGGTTCTAAACCAATAATAGTGACTGCACTTGCTGCTGAAGTATATTTCAAGCCAATAAATTGCAAGAGAAAAATTACTGGATAATTAATAAAACTAAGCCACCATAATTGGCTGTGCCAGTGTTTATCTACTTTTTTCCAATGGCGTAAAAATAATGGAAAGATAAGGAATGAAATAATGATTAACCGTGCTTGAACTGTTAATACAGGATCAAGCATAGTAAATGCATATTTACCAGCAACGAGAGAACTCGCCCAAATACATAATGCAAGAATTTGATAAAACATGAGATAAAAAAGTGCGGTTAAAATTGGATTTATTTTAACCGCACTTTGATAGATTGAAATGAAATTTTTTAAATATCTAAATTTGCATGTAATGCGTTACTTTCGATAAATTCACGGCGTGGCTCCACTTCATCGCCCATTAACGTAGTAAACAATTGGTCTGCTGCCACTGCATCTTTAATAGATACTTTTAGCATACGACGTGCATTTGGATCCATTGTAGTTTCCCAAAGTTGCTCAGGGTTCATTTCACCTAATCCTTTATAACGCTGTACCATCAAACCGCGACGTGATTCTTTCACTAACCATTCAATCGCTTGCTCAAATGAAGTAATAGCAAGTTTACGTTCACCACGTGTGATATAAGCGCCTTCTTCAATCAAACCAACTAATTGTTTGCCTAATTTCACAATACGCGCATATTCACTACCTGTGGCAAATTGGAAATTCAGGAAATAATCCGTGTCAATTCCATGTGTACGTACTGTTAATACGGCTTCATATAAATGACGTTCATTATTAAATACCAGACGATAGCTATAATGATTACCATTAGTTTCTTTTGCCGCTAATTTTTCAACTAATGTTGAAATCCAAGTTTCTACCGCATTTTCTTGTGCCATTAATTCGGTAGTTAATTCTGGATGATAGATAAGCTCTTTTAACACGGCTTCTGGATAATGACGTGCTAAACGGACAATCATTTTCTGAAGTGCATTATATTCTGACACTAATGTTTCTAAGGCTAATCCATTCATTGCCGGCGCATTTTCATTAACATAAAGTGCTGCATTTTCTAATGCCAGAGCAACTTCATATTGCACCATCGCTTCATCATCTTTGATATATTGCTCTTGTTTACCTTTTTTCACTTTATATAAAGGCGGTTGAGCAATATAGACATGTCCACGTTCAATCAATTCTGGCATTTGACGATAGAAGAAAGTCAATAATAAAGTACGAATATGCGCACCATCCACATCCGCATCAGTCATAATAATAATGCTATGATAGCGTAATTTTTCTGGATTATATTCATCACGACCAATCCCACAACCTAATGCAGTAATTAATGTTCCTACTTCTGCCGAAGATAACATTTTATCAAAACGTGCTTTTTCTACGTTTAGGATTTTCCCTTTTAATGGCAAAATCGCTTGGTTTTTACGGTTACGCCCTTGTTTCGCAGAACCACCTGCTGAATCCCCCTCCACTAGATAAAGTTCAGATAAAGCAGGATCGCGTTCTTGGCAGTCAGCAAGTTTACCTGGCAAACCGCCTAAATCTAATGCTCCTTTACGACGTGTCATCTCACGTGCTTTACGTGCTGCTTCACGCGCACGCGCAGCATCAATAATTTTACCTACAATGATTTTAGCGTCAGACGGATTTTCCAATAAATATTGCTGTAAATATTCATTCATCACCGATTCAACCGCACTTTTCACTTCAGAAGACACTAATTTATCTTTAGTTTGTGAAGAAAATTTTGGATCAGGTACTTTCACTGAAATGATAGCCACTAAACCTTCACGAGCATCATCACCAGAAGTGGCAACTTTCGATTTTTTATTATGTCCTTCATTGTCCATGTAGTTATTCAAACTACGGGTCAGAGCACCACGAAAGCCTGCTAAATGCGTCCCACCATCACGTTGTGGTATATTATTGGTAAAACAATAGACATTTTCATTAAAACTATCATTCCATTGCATGGATACTTCCACACCTATACCATCTTTTTCTGTCGAAAAATAAAAAGGTTTTTGGTGAATTGGATTTTTATTACGGTTTAAATATTCGACGAAGGCTTGAATTCCCCCTTCATAATGGAAATGATCTTGTCTGTCATTACGTTTATCAAATAATTTGATAGAAACACCTGAATTTAGAAATGATAATTCACGTAAGCGTTTAGCTAAAATGTCATATTCAAATTCAATATTATTAAAAATGGTTGGGCTTGGCCAGAAACGAACAGATGTGCCTGTTTGCTCTGTTTCACCTATCGCCGCCAATGGCGCTTCAGGTTCACCTAAACGATAGATCTGCTCATGTACTTTACCTTGACGACGAATGGTTAACTGCAATTTATCAGAAAGAGCATTAACAACAGAAACCCCTACACCATGCAATCCACCAGAAACTTTATAGGAATTATCGTCAAATTTACCACCTGCATGTAATACCGTCATGATAACTTCAGCAGCAGAAACACCTTCTTCTGGATGAATATCAACAGGAATCCCTCGTCCATCATCTTGTACCGACACCGAATTATCCGTATGAATAGTTACTGTAATATCTTTGGCATAACCAGCTAAAGCTTCATCGATAGAGTTATCCACCACTTCGAATACCATGTGATGCAAACCTGTGCCATCATCTGTATCCCCAATGTACATACCAGGACGTTTACGTACTGCATCAAGCCCTTTTAAGACCTTAATACTATTCGCACCATAATTTTCAGGGGTATTATTTGACATTGTTTCTCTCTTTTCAAAAGCGTAAAAAATTGCTGCAATTATAGCAAATTTTTAGCAGAATGGCTAAAGATAAGTGCGGTGAGTTTTGATTGATTTTTTAATTGAAATAGAAAAATTTTAGAACAAACCGTTTTTTGTCACACTAATAGAGTATCTAATAAAAAGCAGATCACTTAAGTGTCTGCTTATATCATTTGAATCCTTTACTTTTAAGCACCAATAATACGATAAAGTGCGGTATCTTTTCTGTCTAAATAATGCACAGATTGAATGCGGCGAATAGTACGTGAACGACCACGAATTAATAAAGTTTCAGTAGTAGCTAAATTACCTTTTCGATGAATGCCTTTTAATAAATCCCCATTTGTAATCCCTGTAGCAGAAAAAACTAAGTTATCATCACGAACTAAATCTTCTAATTTCAATACTTGATTTACTTCGATCCCCATTTCCTGACAGCGGCGAATTTCATCTGCTGCAATCGCTTGATTTTCAGGGGTGCTACCTTTTACTTGATGACGAAGTAATAAACGTGCTTGCATTTCACCACCTAAAGCACGTACTGCTGCGGCTGCAATGACCCCTTCTGGCGCACCACCAATACCATATAACATATCTACTCCGCCATCAGGTAAACAACATAAAATGGAAGCTGCCACATCACCATCAGGAATGGCAAGTACTTTCACGCCTAATTGCTGCATTTTTTTGATCGTTTCATGATGACGAGGTTTATCCAAAGTAATCACGGTTAATTGAGAAAGAAGCTTTCCCATTTTAGATGCAACACGACGCAAATTTTGTTCTAAAGGTAAACTTAAATCAATCATCCCTTTCACTTCTGGACCAACCACTAATTTTTCCATATACATATCAGGCGCTTTTAAAAATGTCTCTTTACCACCAGCAGCAAGTACAGATAAAGCATTAGCCTGACCCATCGCTGTCATTCTTGTTCCTTCAATTGGATCAACGGCAATAGAAACTTCTTCACCTTTTCCCATACCTACTTTTTCACCAATATACAGCATAGGTGCTTGATCAATTTCTCCTTCTCCAATGACCACTTCACCAACCATTTCAACTTGATTTAGCATTAAACGCATTGCTTGTACTGCCGCATTATCTGCCGCTTCTTTATCACCACGCCCTAACCAAGCAAACCCAGCTAATGCTGCAGCTTCAGTAACTCTTGAAAATTCAATGGCTAACGCTCTATTCATATTATTTATCCTTTGTTCTGATTGATCAAAATTCGGCATTATTCTAGCACCTCGCAATCGATTGCGTAATTAAAAATAAAAAAATGATAATAATTTTTTCGAATGAGCTTAGAAATTATGTTAATGTTGCAGAGAAAGTTTATTCATCTGTTTAACAATCAAAGTTAACTAGAGTAGAATAACTAAACTTATTACATAGTAGAGGAAGCTTTTATGTCTTTAGAAATTTTAGATCAACTAGAAGAAAAAATTAAACAAGCAGTTGAAACTATTCAATTGCTTCAATTAGAAATTGAAGAATTAAAAGAAAAAAATAATCAATCACAACAAGCTTATGATGCATTACGCAATGAAAATGAGCAATTAAAGAGTGAACATCAAAACTGGCAAGAACGTTTACGTTCATTATTAGGTAAAATTGATAACGTTTAATTCAATTTGAAAGTAAGGCTTAGTCATTCTAAGCCTTATTTTTAGGAAAAAATGATGAAATCTCAAATTTGTCTTATCACAGGTAGTACTTTAGGTGGTGCTGAATATGTTGCAGAGCATATTGCAGAGGTATTACAGCAACAGGGTTATCCTATCCATTTAGAGCATGGTCCTAACCTTACTGATATTATTGAGGAAAAATGTTGGTTAGTTGTCACTTCAACACATGGTGCAGGCGAATTACCTGACAATATCAAGCCTTTATTTGAACAATTAATGCAGCAAAATATTCCATTAAATGATTTACGTTTTGCGGTGATCGGACTAGGTAACTCGGATTACGATACTTTTTGCTATGCAGTAAATCAGGTGGAACAAATATTACTTAGCAAAAAAGCTATGCAAATTTGTCCATCCTTAAAGATGGATATGTTACATATTACAGATCCTGAACAAACTGCAGAACAGTGGTTACCTACCTTCACTCAACAACTTTAATTAATAAAAAGTGATAGAAATTATACAAACTCCTATCACTTCTCTTTCTCTTTCTCTTTCTCTTTCTCTTTCCTCAATTATCATTTTTTTGTTATAGAAAATAATAATTAGAAAAATTAAATTCCCTGTGGATAACTTTCAATTAATCTGTAAAAAACCTGTATTTATACAATGAATAGAATAGTCTTAAATTTAACTTGTGGATAAAACCGATATTTATACACAAGATATTAATGATTTAAATTAGAGATCTTAACATGCTAAAAAAGGATCTAACTATTTAATTAATAATAAAAAAACGATCTTACTCACAATAAAAAAGATCGTAATAACATTAATAATAAGATCTCTTTATATAAAAAGATCTTTATTTTATTAACACATGATCCAATACAAGATCCGCCCATCTAACCAATCAAAAATGTTACTTTCAAGCAAGGTTAAATTTCAGTAGAATAACGCCCCAGTTAAAGCGGATCAAAAGATCGCAACGCAAAATGAATTACTAAAAGGTTATTATGTTTTATACTGAAAATTATGATGTGATTGTAATTGGCGGTGGTCATGCAGGTACAGAAGCTGCACTTGCACCAGCACGAATGGGATTAAAAACGCTACTATTGACTCACAATATTGATACTTTAGGTCAAATGTCTTGTAATCCTGCAATTGGTGGAATTGGTAAAGGTCATTTAGTCAGAGAAATAGATGCCATGGGTGGTTTAATGGCAACTGCAGCAGATCAAGCAGGGATTCAATTTCGTACTTTAAATAGCAGTAAGGGTCCGGCAGTGCGTGCTACTCGTGCTCAAGCAGATCGTGTCTTATATCGCCAAGCAGTCCGTATTGCTTTAGAAAATCAAGAAAATCTTGATATTTTTCAACAAGAGGTTACAGATATTATTTTAGAACAAGATCAAGTCGCTGGTGTTGTGACTAAAATGGGACTGAAATTTAAAGCCAAATCAGTAATTCTGACAGCAGGTACTTTTTTATCTGGCAAGATCCATATAGGTTTAGAAAATTACACTGGTGGACGTGCTGGTGATCCTGCTTCTGTGATGTTAGCAGAACGTTTAAGAGAGCTAAATTTGCGTGTAGATCGTCTAAAAACAGGCACACCACCGCGTATTGATGCACGTACGATTGATTTTTCTGTGTTAGCAAAACAGCATGGTGATAAACAATTACCTGTATTTTCATTTATGGGATCAGTCAATCAACATCCACAACAGATTCCGTGTTTTATTACTCATACTAATGAACAAACCCATGAAGTGATCCGTAATAATTTAGATCGCAGTCCAATGTATGCTGGGATCATTGAAGGAATTGGTCCACGTTACTGTCCATCGATTGAAGATAAAGTAATGCGTTTTTCTGAACGTAGTTCTCACCAAATCTATCTTGAACCAGAAGGGTTAACCAGCAATGAGATCTATCCAAATGGGATCTCAACGAGTTTACCTTTTGATGTACAAATGAAGATCGTTAATTCGATGAAAGGGATGGAAAAAGCCCGCATTATTAAACCTGGTTATGCAATTGAATATGATTACTTTGATCCACGTGATCTTAAACCAACATTGGAAACTAAAGAAATCAAAGGCTTATTTTTTGCTGGTCAAATTAATGGTACTACAGGTTATGAAGAAGCAGCAGGACAGGGTCTACTAGCTGGAATTAATGCGGGGTTATTTGTACAAGAAAAAGAAGCTTGGTTCCCACGTCGCGATCAAGCATATATTGGTGTTCTTGTTGATGATCTTTGTACCTTAGGTACAAAAGAGCCTTATCGTGTATTTACTTCTCGTGCAGAATATCGCTTATTATTGCGTGAGGACAATGCTGATAGCCGTTTAACACCTATCGCACGTCAATTTGGTTTAATTGATGAAAAACGCTGGGCAAGATTTAACCAGAAAATGGAAAATATTGAATTAGAACGTCAACGTTTACGTCAAATTTGGCTGCACCCACGTTCAGAATACCTTACAGAAGTAAACCAACTGCTAAGTAGTCCATTAGTACGTGAGGCTAATGGTGAGGATTTGCTACGTCGTCCTGAAATAAACTACCAAGTTTTAACTACACTTACACCATTCCAACCTGCAATGGAAGATAAAGAAGCGGTAGAGCAAGTGGAAATTGCTATTAAATATCAGGGTTATATTGAACATCAACAAGAAGAAATTGAGCGTCAAAAACGTCATGAAAACACAGTGATCCCAGATAGTTTTGACTATTCAATTGTATCAGGGTTATCTAATGAAGTGAGATCAAAATTAGAACAACATCGTCCCGTGTCTATTGGACAAGCTTCACGTATTTCAGGCGTCACTCCAGCTGCAATTTCAATTTTGCTCGTTAACTTGAAAAAACAGGGTATGTTAAAACGTGGTGAATGATGCTTAATCTTGAACAGCAATTAGTTAAAAAACTTGAAATTTTGTTAAAACAGACCGCACTTTCGATAACCGATCAACAAAAAGTGCAGTTAGTAAAGTTAGTTTTGCTTTTACACAAATGGAATAAAGCTTATAACTTGACTTCAGTACGTGATCCAATGGATATGTTAGTTAAACATATTTTAGACAGTATAGTGGTGAGTCCTTATTTACAAGGCGAACGCTTTATTGATGTTGGTACTGGTCCAGGTTTGCCTGGCTTGCCTTTAGCGATTATTAATCCAAATAAATATTTTGTATTGTTAGATAGCTTGGGTAAACGAATTAGTTTTATTCGTAATGCCTTGCGTGAGTTAGGGATTACCAATGTGGAACCTATATTAAGTCGTGTTGAAGATTATCAACCAGAACAATTATTCGATGGCGTCTTAAGCCGAGCATTTGCTTCGCTAAAAGATATGACTGATTGGTGTCAACATCTACCAAATCAACAAGGTTGTTTTTATGCACTGAAAGGGATTTACCATCAACAAGAAGTGCTTGAATTAGAAGCTAAATTTACACTTAAACAAGTGATTAAATTACAAGTGCCGGCCCTTGTGGGAGAAAGGCATTTAGTAATTGTTAATTAAATTTTAAATAAATGTTTAAAAAATATAATTTTGTGATCTGTTTCACATTTTTTAATTTCTAATCAAACTAAAACTAGCGTATAATCTGGCATAATTTTGTTTTGATTTAGCTGTTTACCAAGAAAGCAGAATAAATAATGTCTAGAGTAATAGCACAGGCAAAGAAAAAATATAAAAGATCACTCACTATTGAAAGCCTTATTTTGCTTATAACAGCACTCATTTTAATGAGTTGGCAATGGCAAATAGCTGCTTCTTTTTATCTTGGTGCGATGGCTATTTTTTTGCCGTATTGTGTTTTTGTATTTTTAGTTTTTTTTAGAAAAAAACAACAGTTTTCTAATAAAATAACCTATTTTTATTATGGGGAAGGAATAAAGTTCCTATTAACGATTGTCTGCATTATTGCAACATTTAAACTCTTTTCCTCAATGCAGCCTATAGCATTTTTTAGTGGTTATTTTATTGCGATTGTATTGAATAACATTCTTCCGTTTTTGGTTGATAACTACTTAAAAATATAGAATTTTCACAAAATATTATTAAAAGGAATAATTATGGCAGCAGAACTAACAACAGCTGGATATATTAGCCACCACTTATCGTTCCTTACAACAGGCGATTCTTTTTGGCATGTTCATTTAGATACACTGTTCTTCTCTCTTGTTTCAGGTATCATTTTTCTTTTTATTTTTTCACGCGTAGCAAAAAAAGCCACTTCTGGTGTACCAAGCAAATTGCAATGTTTTGTTGAAATTATGGTTGATTGGGTTGATAGTATTGTAAAAGAAAATTTTCAAGGTCCGCGTGGTACTATTGGTCCATTAGCATTAACCATTTTCTGCTGGGTATTCATTATGAATGCAATAGATTTAATCCCAGTTGATTTTTTACCACAGTTAGCTCATTTATTTGGTATCGAATATTTAAGAGCTGTGCCTACAGCAGATATTAGCAGTACATTAGGTCTTTCTATTGGCGTATTCTTTTTAATTATTTTCTATACCATTAAATCAAAAGGTATGAGTGGTTTTGTGAAAGAATACACACTTCATCCATTTAATCATCCATTGTTAATTCCCGTTAACTTAGCACTTGAGTCAGTAACATTATTAGCAAAACCTGTTTCTTTAGCATTCCGTCTTTTCGGTAATATGTATGCAGGTGAACTTATCTTTATTTTGATTGCTGTAATGTACATGGCAAATAATTTCGCTTTAAATTCAATGGGTGTTTTTATGCATTTAGTTTGGGCAATTTTCCATATTCTAGTTATTACACTACAAGCATTTATTTTTATGATGCTAACAGTTGTTTATTTGAGTATGGGCTATAACAAAACTGAACACTAATTTTTTATAAACAAAACGGACCTTAAGGTCTAAATTTCAATCTTATGGAGAACATTATGGAAACTGTAATTACTACAACAATCATCGCATCCGCAATTCTTCTTGCTGTTGCTGCATTAGGTACTGCATTAGGTTTTGCTATCTTAGGTGGTAAATTCCTAGAGTCATCAGCTCGCCAGCCTGAGTTAGCAGGTAGCTTACAAATTAAAATGTTTATCGTTGCGGGTCTTTTAGATGCGATTTCAATGATTGCTGTAGGTATTGCGTTGTTATTTATCTTTGCTAACCCATTCATCGAGTTATTAAAATAATTGTTGGTTTGCAAATAACAGCAAATAATTACTCATATTGAGTAATGTAAACAATAATTATTAGGGAGGAGTGGTTGTGAATTTAAATGCAACACTAATTGGTCAACTTATTGCTTTTGCAATTTTCGTTACGTTTTGTATGAAATTTGTTTGGCCACCAATTATTAAAGCGATTGAAGAGCGTCAGCGTGCGATTGCAAATGCGCTTGCATCTGCTGAGGCAGCAAAAAAAGAACAGGCTGATACTAAAGCTTTAGTAGAGCAAGAAATTACTGATGCTAAAGTGCGAGCACAACAGATCATTGATTTAGCGAATAAACGCCGTAATGAAATTTTAGAAGAAGTAAAAGCAGAAGCTGAAGCGACTAAAGCTCAGATTATTGAACAAGGCTATGCTGAAGTTGCTGCTGAACGTAAACGTGTTCAAGAAGAATTACGCGTTAAAGTTGCATCACTTGCTATTGCTGGTGCTGAGAAAATTGTGGGTCGTACAGTTGATGAAGCGGCAAACAATGACATTATCGATAAATTAGTTGCAGAACTATAAGAAGGTTGGGCTTATGTCAGAATTAACTACAATAGCTCGCCCTTATGCCAAAGCAGCTTTTGATTTTGCAGTAGAGCAAAGTGCGGTTGAAAAATGGACAGAAATGTTAAACTTTTCATCTGAATTAATTAAAGATGAAACAATGCAAACATTTTTGAATAGTTCATTTTCTGCTCATAAACTTGCTAATACTGTCATATCGATTTGTGGCGACCAGCTTGATCAATATGGGCAAAATCTTATTAGGTTAATGGCTGAAAACAAGCGTTTAACAGTGCTTCCTGCGGTTTATCAAGAATTTCAACATTATGTTGAAGAACATCAAAAAATAGTAGAAGTTCAAGTCATATCAGCTCAACCATTAAATGCGGTGCAATCGCAAAAAATTGCCGCAGCAATGGAAAAAAGATTAGCTCGTAAAGTTAAATTAAATTGTAGCTTAGATAGCTCATTGATTGCTGGAGTTATTATTCGTACAGATGATTTTGTGATTGATGGCAGTAGTCGTGGACAACTTGCTCGTCTAGCAAATGAGCTGCAATTATAAGAGGAATAAAAGATGCAACTAAATTCTACAGAAATTAGTGAATTGATTAAAAAACGCATTGCCCAATTTGACGTAGTGAGTGAAGCTCGCAATACGGGGACAATTGTTTCTGTGAGTGATGGTATTATCCGCATTCATGGTTTAAGTGAAGTAATGCAAGGTGAAATGATTGCATTACCAGGTAATCGTTATGCTATGGCACTGAATCTTGAAAGAGATTCTGTAGGTGCGGTAGTAATGGGTCCTTATGCTGATTTAGCAGAAGGAATGGAAGTTCAATGTACTGGTCGTATCCTAGAAGTACCTGTCGGACGAGGTTTATTAGGTCGTGTAGTAAATACATTAGGTGAACCAATCGATGGTAAAGGTGAAATTGCTAATGATGGTTTTTCACCTGTTGAAGTGATTGCGCCAGGCGTTATTGATCGTAAATCTGTTGACCAGCCTGTTCAAACTGGTTATAAAGCTGTTGACTCAATGGTACCAATCGGTCGTGGTCAACGTGAATTAATTATCGGTGACCGTCAAACAGGTAAAACAGCATTAGCAATTGATGCTATTATTAATCAACGTGATTCAGGTATTAAATGTATCTATGTTGCTATCGGTCAAAAAGCTTCAACAATTGCTAACGTAGTGCGTAAATTAGAAGAGCATGGTGCGTTACAAAATACTATTGTTGTTGTTGCTTCAGCATCTGAATCTGCTGCATTACAATACCTTGCACCATATTCTGGTTGTGCAATGGGGGAGTATTTCCGTGATCGCGGTGAAGATGCATTAATTGTTTATGATGACTTATCAAAACAAGCTGTAGCTTATCGTCAAATTTCATTGTTATTACGTCGTCCGCCTGGTCGTGAAGCTTTCCCTGGCGATGTTTTCTATTTACATTCTCGCTTACTTGAGCGTGCTTCACGTGTAAATGAAGAATATGTTGAACGTTTTACTCATGGTGAAGTGAAAGGAAAAACTGGTTCTTTAACTGCACTTCCAATCATTGAAACGCAAGCTGGTGACGTTTCTGCATTCGTTCCAACAAACGTAATTTCAATTACTGATGGTCAAATTTTCTTAGAATCTAACTTGTTTAACTCAGGTATTCGCCCTGCGGTAAACCCAGGTATCTCGGTATCCCGTGTAGGTGGTTCTGCACAAACTAAAGTAGTGAAAAAATTAGCTGGTGGTATTCGTACTGCACTTGCTCAATATCGTGAATTAGCTGCTTTTGCTCAATTTGCTTCTGACCTTGATGATGCAACACGTAAACAATTATCACATGGTCAAAAAGTAACTGAATTATTGAAACAAAAACAATATTCTCCATTATCAGTAGCACAGCAGGCATTAGTGTTATTTGCAGTGGAATTTGGTTATTTAGATGAAGTTGAATTAGATCGTATTGGTTCATTTGAATCAGCTCTTTTAGAGTATGCTAACCACAACTATGCAGATTTTATGCGTGAATTAACTCAATCTGGTAATTACAATGATGAAATTAAAGAGTCATTGGCAAACATTTTAGATAGCTTCAAAGCAAATAGTGCGTGGTAAGTTAACGCTTTAATGGAGAGACAAGATGGCAGGTGCTAAAGAGATAAGAACCAAAATCGCGAGTGTAAAAAGTACACAAAAGATTACCAAAGCGATGGAAATGGTTGCTGCCTCAAAAATGCGTAAAACGCAAGAACGTATGTCTGCTTCACGTCCGTATTCTGTTGCAATACGTAATGTGATCAGTCATGTCTCTAAAGCCAGTATTGGTTACAAACATCCGTTTTTGATTGAACGTGAAATTAAAAAAGTTGGTATCTTAATTGTTTCTACTGATCGGGGTTTATGTGGTGGTTTAAATGTTAATTTATTTAAAACTGCAATGACCGAAATAAAAAAATGGAAAGAACAAAATGTTGGAGTAGAACTAGGTTTAATTGGCTCTAAAGGTATTAGTTTTTTCCAATCTATTGGTATGAAAGTAAGAGGTCAACTTTCAGGTATGGGTGATACACCATCAGTTGAAGAATTGCTTGGTGTTGCAAATGGTATGTTTAATGCCTACAAAGAAGGTGAAGTTGATGCGATTTATATTGTTTACAATAAGTTTGTTAATACAATGTCGCAAAAACCGATTTTACAACAGCTTGTACCTTTACCTGAATTAGAAGATGATAAATTAGCTGAAAAACAACAGGCTTGGGAATATTTATATGAGCCTGATGCAAAAGTATTACTTGATTCATTACTTATCCGCTATTTAGAGTCTCAAGTTTATCAAACGGTAGTAGAAAATCTGGCTTCTGAGCAGGCAGCTCGAATGGTAGCAATGAAAGCAGCAACTGATAATGCAGGTAATTTAATCAATGAGTTACAGTTGGTGTATAACAAAGCTCGTCAAGCAAGTATTACAAATGAATTAAATGAAATTGTTGCTGGTGCAGCAGCAATTTAACAAATAGAGGATCGGTAATGGCAACTGGAAAAATTGTACAAATCATCGGTGCGGTTATTGACGTTGAATTCCCACAAGATGTGGTACCAAAAGTATATGATGCCTTAAATGTTGAAACAGGTTTAGTCCTTGAAGTTCAACAACAATTAGGTGGCGGTATTGTTCGTTGTATCGCAATGGGATCATCTGATGGTTTAAAACGTGGTTTAACAGTAACTAACACGAATAGCCCAATTTCTGTACCAGTGGGGACAAAAACATTGGGTCGTATTATGAACGTATTAGGTGAGCCAATTGATGAACAAGGCCCAATTGGTGCAGAAGAAAATTGGTCTATTCACCGTGCGCCACCAAGTTATGAAGAACAATCTAACAGTACTGAACTTTTAGAAACGGGAATTAAAGTTATTGACTTAGTATGTCCGTTTGCAAAAGGGGGGAAAGTTGGTCTATTCGGTGGGGCAGGTGTAGGTAAAACCGTTAATATGATGGAATTAATTCGTAACATCGCGATTGAACACTCTGGTTACTCTGTATTTGCAGGGGTAGGTGAGCGTACGCGTGAAGGTAATGATTTCTATCATGAAATGAAAGACTCTAACGTATTAGATAAAGTCTCTCTTGTTTATGGTCAGATGAATGAACCACCAGGTAACCGCCTACGTGTAGCACTAACAGGTTTAACAATGGCGGAAAAATTCCGTGATGAAGGTCGCGACGTCTTATTCTTCGTTGATAATATTTATCGTTATACTCTTGCTGGTACTGAAGTATCCGCATTGTTAGGTCGTATGCCGTCTGCAGTAGGTTATCAGCCAACGCTAGCAGAAGAAATGGGAGTACTTCAAGAACGTATTACTTCAACTAAAACAGGTTCTATTACTTCTGTTCAAGCGGTTTATGTGCCAGCTGATGACTTAACTGACCCATCGCCAGCAACAACTTTTGCGCACCTAGACTCAACAGTTGTATTAAGTCGTCAAATAGCATCATTAGGTATTTATCCTGCAGTTGACCCATTAGAATCAACTTCTCGTCAATTAGATCCATTAGTTGTTGGTGAAGAACATTACAACGTGGCTCGTGGTGTACAAACAACATTACAACGCTATAAAGAATTAAAAGATATCATTGCAATTCTTGGGATGGATGAATTATCAGAAGATGATAAATTAGTGGTAGCACGTGCGCGTAAGATCGAACGTTTCTTATCACAACCGTTCTTCGTAGCGGAAGTATTTAATGGTACACCAGGTAAGTATGTACCATTAAAAGAAACAATTCGTGGCTTTAAAGGTATTTTAGAGGGTGAATATGACCATATCCCAGAGCAAGCGTTCTATATGGCAGGCACCATTGATGAAGTATTAGAAAAAGCAGCTAAATTATAATTGCTTCTGAAAGCAACTAACCAGGCTTGAGGGAGAGTATATGTCAGTATTTAATTTAAATGTAGTTAGTGCGGAACAGCAAATATTTTCTGGTCCAGTAAAGAGTATTCAGGCAACGGGTATTGAGGGTGAACTTGGTATTTTAGCAGGTCATACCCCATTACTTACCGCAATTAAACCGGGTATTGTTAAGCTTACTCTTGAAGATGGTAAAGAAGAAGTTGTTTATGTTTCAGGTGGTTTTTTAGAAGTTCAGCCAAATATCGTTACTGTATTAGCTGATACAGCAATTCGAGGTGATGAACTTGATGGTGATCGTATTTTAGCTGCGAAAAAACGTGCAGAAGAAAATATTCGTTCTCGTCATGGTGATGCAAATTATGAAATGTTAGCATCTAAACTGTCTAAAGAATTAGCAAAACTACGCGCTTATGAATTGACAGAAAAATTAGTAAAAAATAAACGCTAATTAGACCGCACTTTGAACACAACAAAGACCACTTATTAGTGGTCTTTTGTTTTCATTGGCAATTATTTTCCTTTTTTCACCCAATACTTAAAGGGTGTTTTTTCTACTTTACTTTTTAATAAAGTATGTTCCATAAATTGGCAAAAACTTGGAATATCTCTTGTTGTTGCTGGATCATCAGCAATCACTAATAATACTTCCCCATCTTGTAAGTAACGGATATATTTTCTTACCAACATTACTGGTTCAGGGCAGCGTAAACCTAAAGTGTCCAATGTTTGAGTAACAGTAATTTCGCTCATGAATTTTATCGTTTTTTGAATAAATTTAAGCGGTATAATACATCAAACTCAAATAGCCTAAAAGTTCAATAAACGTAATGATTGAATATAAAATCCCAAAAAGTGCGGTCATTTTTGAAGAAGAAATAAAGAAAAGTCGTTTTATTACCTATTTGCGTCACGTTGAAGGCATTGTTGAAGCAAAAGCATTTTGGCAAGAAATTAAAGTATTACATCCACATGCTCGCCATCATTGCTGGGCAGCAGTAGCGGGTTCACCAATAGACTCACAGCAGCTTGGTTTTTCTGATGATGGTGAACCAGCTGGTACAGCAGGTAAACCAATGTTATCAGCATTACAAGGTAGTCATATTGGTGAAATTAGTGCAGTTGTTGTACGTTATTATGGCGGTGTTTTGTTAGGAACTGGTGGATTAATACGCGCTTATAATAATGGTGTCCAACAAGCATTATTACTATTAGAAACAACATTAAAAGTACGACGTGAAAATTATAAAATACAATGTGATTATGGGCAGATTAACTGGTTACAATTATTGTTTGAAAAATATGAAATATTAGTTAATACTCAGACATTTAGCGAAAGCGTAAAGTTTGAGTTAGGTATTAGAGATGATAAACTGAAGCTCTTTGAACAAGAAATAATAGAACGTTCGAGCGGACAACTACAATTAGAAAGAGAGTAATTTGTGCGAATATTGTCGATCATCCGAATTGTCGGTATCTTAGTTATGTGTTTTTCTATTACTATGTTAGCACCTGCTTTTGTTGCATTATTATATGGTGATGGTGGTGGTAAAGCATTTGTACAAACTTTCGTAATGAGCTCAATTGTAGGGTTATCTTTATGGTGGCCTTGTCATCATCATAAAGAAGAATTGCGTTCTCGAGATGGCTTTTTTATTGTTGTTGCATTTTGGCTTGTATTAGGTAGCCTTGGCGCCATTCCTTTCATGCTATTTGAAAAGCCTGACCTTACTTTATCTGGCGCTTTTTTTGAATCTTTTTCTGGTCTAACAACTACTGGTGCAACCAATATCACAGGATTGGACAATTTACCAAAAGCTATTCTATTTTATCGCCAACTATTGCAATGGATGGGCGGAATGGGAATCATCGTATTGGCAGTTGCGATTATCCCTCTTTTAGGGATTGGGGGTATGCAACTATATCGTGCTGAAATGTCAGGACCGCTGAAAGATCAAAAAATGCGTCCACGTATAGCAGAAACGGCCAAAATTTTATGGTTTATTTATACTTCTCTTACTGTTCTTTGTGCATTAGCTTATTGGTTAGCTGGTATGTCAGCATTTGATGCAATTAGCCATAGTTTTTCAACAGTATCTATTGGTGGCTTTTCTACTCATGATGCAAGTATGGGATATTTCAATAATAGTGCAATTAATATTATTACAATTGTATTTTTACTTATTTCTGCTTGTAATTATGCATTACATTTTGCCGCATTTTCAGAATTAAAACGTGGTAAATCACTTAAAATATATCTACGTGATTCAGAATTTAAGTTTTTTATCAGTTTTCAGACTGCACTTATTGTGATTTGTTTTCTCTTTCTTTGGTGGGGTGGACATGAAAATAGCTTAGAGCAAGCAGCTTTCCAAGCAGTATCTATTTCAACAACAACAGGATACACCACAGCTGATTTTGCACATTGGCCTTCTTTCATTCCTATGCTTTTATTATTTTCATCTTTTGTAGGAGGATGTGCAGGATCTACAGGAGGAGGTTTAAAAGCGGTAAGAATTTTGATTTTATCATTACAGTGGAATAGGGAAATCAAACGCTTTGTACATCCAAACTTAGTTTATCCAATTAAATTAGGGCGTAATATTGTGCCTGAACGAGTTTTAGAAGGAATTTGGGCGTTTTTTTCTGCTTATGTTTTTGTTTTTATAGTCTGTTTATTTGGTGTCATTGCTTGTGGTGTTGATATTTTTGATGCTTTTAATGCAGTTGTTGCTTGTTTAAATAATTTAGGACCAGGTTTGGGACAAGTAAGTAGTAATTTTGTTAATATTCCTGATGGTGCTAAATGGATTTTAACTTTCGCTATGATTTGTGGCCGTTTAGAAATTTTTTCATTACTTGTTTTATTTAGCCCTGCTTTCTGGAAAGAATAATGAAAACATTAATTTTATACTCAAGTCGAGATGGACAAACTAAAAAAATAGCTGAATATATTGCTTCGTGTTTACTAGGCGATGTTAGTATTGAAGCATTAACAGAAAATATACAAATTGATAGTTTTGATAACATCATTATTGGTGCATCAATACGTTATGGACATTTTAATTCACTACTTGATAAATTTGTCAAAAAACATACCGCACTTTTAAATCAAAAACGAACAGCATTTTTTGGAGTGAACTTAACTGCACGTAAAGAAGGTAAAGATATGCCAGAAACAAATGTTTATGTGAGAAAATTTTTTTTGCGTAATCAATGGCAACCAACTTTAAAAGCAGTATTTGCCGGAGCATTGTTTTATCCTCGTTATAATTTTTTTGATCGTATGATGATTCAATTTATTATGAGAATAACAGGGGGTGAAACGGATACAACGAAAGAAGTTGAATATACAAATTGGAATAAAGTAAAAGATTTTGCAGAACAGTTTAATGTAATGAAGTAATCAGCATCAACGATTCGTTGTATGGGGATGTTTTGATAAAAGCCATTTTTCGAATGTGATACACTCCTTAATAACAGATAATATTATTTATTTTGTCTAAAAAAATAGCAGTTAAATTTAATTTGAGGTTATTTAGTAAAAAAGGACTTGCTTGAGATAAATAAATGCCTATAATGCACGTCCGCAAGTCAGGCATGACAAGTGGTTTTATAAAG